>JBFKJL010000031.1:0-14947 GCA_041631795.1 Saprospiraceae bacterium
GCCGGCACGTTATTTTTAGCCAAAACGTCTACAAGGATGTTTTGGCAGGCCACTGCACAAAGAGGCGTTTTTTCGCTGCCTTTCCAGACGAGAACATTGCCGCATACAAGGGCGATCATGGCATTCCAGGACCAGACCGCGACAGGGAAGTTGAATGCTGAAATAACACCAACGACACCCAGGGGGTGCCATTGTTCAAACATCCTGTGACTGGGCCTTTCGCTTTGAATGGTCAGGCCGTAGAGTTGCCGTGAAAGACCCACGGCAAAATCACAGATGTCAATCATTTCCTGGACTTCCCCCAGGCCCTCCTGGTAGGACTTTCCCATTTCATAGGAAACCAGTTTGCCCAGGTATTCCTTGTTTTTTCTGAGGGCATTACCGTATTGGCGGACAACTTCACCGCGTTTAGGTGCGGGGAGGATTCGCCACTTCAGGAAGGCTTTTTGTGCGGCTTTAATGATCTTATCATAGTCTTTTGTGGATGTGACGCTCACCTCTCCAATGAGCTGTCCGTCGACTGGTGAGAACGATTGTATAAACTGTTTTGACATGTAAGACTTCCGGCCGTCAGAAGTGCCTGAATTGATTTTTTTGAGCTGTAGTTTGCGGAGAAATGCGGTGTTCATATTTAGAATTTTCCGCAAAAATAACAATCCTGAGGAATGTGTGCCCGGCGAAAAAGATTGTCAAAATGGCATAAAAACAAAAATGGTACAATAAGTGCGGCTAAATTCCCATAATATAAGCAAGGCCACTCAACGCTTTAAGTCAAGATATCTTACTTTTGCTATTCCGGGCGCGGCCTTTCGGTAAAAATCATAGCACATGCTGAATGTAATCAAAAAAGTTTTTGGAACTAAATACGACAGGGACATCAAGAAGAGTATGCCTCTGGTCAACGAGATCAATGAATATTTTGAACGGTATGCATCCTTGTCAAATGATGAGCTCAGAAACAAGACCTTTGAATTCAGAGAGCGCATCAGTGAGCACCTAAAGGGCATTGATGAGGATATTGCCGAAATGGAGAAGGAAATAAATGCGCTGGAAGACATTTCCCTAAAGGAAGAAATGTACAACGAACTCGATGCCCTGGGTAAAGAGCGCGACAAACACCTTGAAGATATCCTGCTGGAGATGCTCCCGGAAAGCTATGCTGTTGTTAAAGAGACCACACGCCGATTTACTGATAATGAAACATTGGTAGTGACCGCCACAGATCACGACAGGGATATTGCGGCCAATCATTCATATGTAACCATAGATGGTGATAAAGCGGTATGGCAAAACAAATGGAATGCAGCGGGCGGTGAAATCGCCTGGAACATGGTCCACTACGATGTTCAGTTGATCGGTGGCATCGTGCTGCACCAGGGCAAGGTTGCAGAGATGGCGACTGGAGAGGGAAAGACTCTTGTGGCGACCCTGCCGGCGTACCTCAATGGCCTGACGGCACAAGGGGTTCACGTGATAACGGTTAATGACTATCTCGCGAGAAGGGACAGCGAATGGGTGGGACCCATCTTTGAATTCCTTTTCCTGACAGTCGATTGTATTGACAAGTATAAGCCGCACTCTGTGGGAAGGAGCAAGGCCTATGAGTGCGATATCACTTACGGGACAAACAACGAATTCGGCTTTGACTACCTGAGAGACAACATGGTCCGTTCACTGGCGGAAAAGGTTCAGAAGAAGCATCACTTTGCCATGATAGATGAGGTGGATTCAGTTTTGATTGATGATGCACGGACCCCGCTTATCATTTCGGGACCAGTTCCACAGGGTTCCGAAGAACAGGAATACATAGAACTGAGACCAAAGGTTGAGAGGTTGTTTGCAGCCCAGAAAAAGCAAGCTACGGAATATCTGGCGACCGCAAAAAAACTTTTTAAGGAAGGCCTGACGGGATATCAGGAAGGAGAAGCAGGGATGGCTCTGCTCAGGACGTACCGCTCACTGCCCAAGTACAGGCCGCTGATAAAGTTCCTAAGTGAAGAAGGGGCAAAGGTCATGCTTCAGAAAGCGGAGAATTTTTATATGCAGGAGCAGAACAAGAACATGCACCTCGTTGACGCGCCCCTTCTGTTTACCATAGACGAAAAGAACAGGAATGTAGAATTGACAGATAAGGGGCTGGAATACCTGGCAAAGGGAGAAAATGATGCACACTTCTTTATCATGCCGGACATCGCCACAGAATTGCAGCAGCTCCAGGAAAGAGAACAGCAAGAGGGTGAAAAACTATCAGAAGAAAGGCAAACACTCATCGAAGATTATTCAATTAAATCGAGAAGGCTGCATGCTGTGAGTCAACTGCTGAAGGCCTATACTCTTTTTGAACGCGATGATGAATATGTGGTTGTTGAAGGGCAGGTGAAGATTGTGGACGAACAGACGGGACGCATGATGGAGGGACGCCGGTATTCCGATGGGCTGCACCAGGCCCTGGAAGCCAAGGAAAATGTTAAGGTGGGCGACATCACCCAAACGTATGCCACGATCACTCTCCAGAACTACTTCAGGATGTACCACAAGTTGTCTGGGATGACGGGTACAGCAGAAACAGAAGCCACGGAACTTTGGGAAATCTATAAGCTGGATGTTGTCGTCATTCCCACAAACAGACCAATAGTTCGCGATGATAGAGACGATCTGATATTTAAAACGGCACGGGAGAAATTCAATGCTGTCATAGAGGATATTGTCAAACTCACAGATCAGGGCCGGCCGGTCCTCTTAGGAACGACATCTGTTGATGTTTCAGAAAAATTGAGCAGGATGCTCAACCTCAGGAACATTTCCCACAATGTCCTCAATGCCAAGCAGCACCAAAGAGAAGCCGAAATCGTGGCAGAAGCTGGAAAGCCGGGTCGTGTGACCATTGCAACCAACATGGCAGGTCGGGGAACAGACATTAAAATTACGGAGGAAGTCAGGCAGGCCGGTGGTTTGGCGATCATTGCGACGGAACGACACGATTCCAGAAGGGTAGACCGACAGCTGAGGGGCCGATCGGGACGACAGGGGGACCCAGGATCTTCCCAGTTCTATATTTCTCTCGAGGACAAGCTGATGCGCCTGTTCAATTCTGAGAGGATCGCCAAGGTTATGGACAGAATGGGACATAAGGACGGAGAGGTGCTCCAGCATTCTATGCTCAACAAATCTGTGGAAAGAGCGCAAAAGAAAGTCGAGGAAAACAATTTCGGAATCCGGAAGAGATTGCTTGAGTATGACGATGTTATGAACATCCAGAGGGAGGCCATTTACAAGAAGCGCAACAATGCATTGTCGGGTGACCGATTGTCTGTAGATCTTTACAATATGGTTATGGCCCTGACGGAAAGCATGGTCTATGATCACAAGAACGGCGGGAACTATGATTCATTCAGGAATGATTCACTGCGCATCCTCGCTGTTGACCCCAGGGTTGATGCTGCCACCTTCACTGAGGGCGATGTGGAAGAACTTGTCGACAATTACCAACACCAGGTCTTTGATGAATACAATGCCAAAAAAGAGAAAGTGACAGACCTGCTTTTTCCGGTCATCAAGAACGTTCATGAACACGAAGGGCACAGGTACAAGCGCATTGCTATTCCCTATGTTGATGGCAACAGGGAGCAGCTGCCCATAGCGGCAGAACTCGAAAAGGCCGTTAATACAGAAGGCAAATCAATATTTACGGATATTGAAAAAGCGGTAACACTGAGTCTTATCGATGACAACTGGAAAGAACACCTGCGATCAATGGACGAGTTGAAGGATTCTGTCCAGGCGGCCTCATTTGAGCAGAAGGACCCGTTGGTTGTTTACAAAATGGAGGCATACAATGCGTTTGAGGAATTGATATACAAAGTGAATTACGATGTTTGTTCATATCTTATGCGCGGAAAACTGATTTTGGGCGCTCCGGAGGATGTCCGGGAGGCTCAGGAGGAAAAAACGGATTTCAGGAAAGTCAGAACAAGCAGGGACGAATCGGCACGACGCGCTGCAGCAATGCGTGCAGGACAGGGCGCAGCAAAACCTGAAACATTCAAGCGGACAGAAAAAAAAGTAGGCCGTAACGACCCGTGTCCTTGTGGAAGCGGCAAGAAGTATAAACATTGTCATGGTAAAAAGTAAAGCGATGAATACACTATTCTTCATGTCCAGGGTATATTTCACGTGTATCGTTTTGGTGTGGTGCACAGGCACAGTCCTGGTTGCACAATCCGGGGTTATTGAGGAACCGGGAATCGCTAAACTTTTGAACACGTATATTTCCAACAATGTTTCCGAGACGCAAGTCAATGCCTGGCGGATTCAAATTGTGACCACCAGTGACAGAAGGAGAATGGAGGCCGCCATATCACGGTTTCGCGTCTTGTATCCTGACATGGAGCATTCATGGCAACACAACAGTCCCTACTACCAGGTACGAGTAGGTACATTTGAAACGCGGGAGGATCTCGAGGCGCTTCTTCTCGAGATCAAGAAAGAATTTCCCACGGCAATCCCGGTACAGGAAAGCATTGTAAAAACGGATATCATAAAGCCGTGAGATGGTAAGGTCGAAAACCGATCGACGCGGCCTTGACTGGATCTTGTTGACCACATTTCTCAGTATTGTCTTTATTGGTTGGCTGATGCTCTTTGCTGTCTCGTTTGACGGTGACACGTTTATCTTTTCACTGGACTCGACGATTGGACAACAAACAATATGGATTGGTGTAGCGGTTGTGGTATTTATTGTTGCCTTTTTTGTCGACTGGCGTGTGTGGGGTTCGCTGTCATTGCCTGTTTTTGCATTATCCGTGATAAGCCTGGTTGTTGTGCTGATCATTGGCCGGGAGATCAAGGGCGCCCATTCGTGGTTTTCGATTTTCGGCATGTCGGCACAGCCTTCGGAATTTGCCAAATTTGGTGTGGCCCTGGGGCTTTCAAACTACCTGGGTTCTGCGAATATCAGCCTGGAGAACAGGAAGGACATCCTCATAGCACTTGCATTTTTTTTCGTCCCCGCTGGTCTTGTCTTTTTGCAACCCGACGCCGGAACCGCGCTTGTATTCATGTCATTTATGATCGTCATGTATCGTGCTGGTCTCAATGCGGGCATTTACTTGTTGGGCTTGTCGCTGGCTGCCATTTTCATTGGTTCCCTGGTCTGGCACCCCAGGACTATTGCCATCATCATTTTGATCGGCGCCTATATTTTCATCACCTCAAGCCTGAGAAACAAACGGCAACCGCTCTATTTCCTGGGCGCGTTGATCCCGGGATTGATTATCCTGGGCCAGTATACAAATTATCTTTTCGTCATTGGGATTACCGTATTTAGCGGGTTGTTTTATTTTTGGTCCGGGTGGAAAGAAGGCAAGCTAAGGGTGCTTTCCCTGGCTTCGGGCCTTATTGTCTCGGCAATGTTATTGTCTTTTGGAACCAACTGGGCGTTCAACAACGTCCTAGAACCGCACCAACAGGACCGAATCAATGTCTGGCTGAATCCACAAAAGAGCGATCCCCGCGGGGCTTTGTACAACATAATACAGTCGAAATCAGCAATCGGCTCAGGCGGATTTACAGGCAAGGGTTTTCTTCAGGGAACCATGACAAAGCTCAATTACGTGCCGGAGCAGTCCACTGATTTTATCTTCTCAACCCTTGGAGAGGAACAGGGTTTTATTGGCACTCTGAGCTTTATCCTCCTTTACGCCTTTCTCATATTCAGGATCACCCTTGTGGGCGAACGAGCCAGTATCCCATTCATTCGGTATTACGCGTACAGCGTGGCCGGTTTGTTGTTCGTTCACTTTTTCATTAACATAGGCATGACGATGGGGCTGATGCCCGTGATAGGCATTCCCCTGCCCTTTATGAGCAAGGGAGGAAGCGCCCTGGTGGCGTTTACCCTGATGATTGCCGTCCTCCTCAGGATGGACATGGCCAGGCACAGGTAGCCAGAGGCCATATCCTGATCCCCTCTTATTCTTTTGGCAGCGCCCTGACCATTTCCCCAGGTTCTTCCAGGCGATCTTTCAGAAGATCATTTTCATCTTTCAGCTCTTTAATGGCCCCGATCAGAACAAGGGTGACCTGGTTGGAATTGATGAAGTAATCCCCGGAGGGATTCATGTCGACGGCCTGGGGATTGACGTCTTTAAGATCCTGGGCCATGATACCGACGACTTCTCTTTGCTTTAAACCACGGTCGATTTCCCTGGATTGTTGCCCGTACTTGTTCAGGCCGGTAATCTTGTCTGGCGCAATGCCAGGGTTTTGAATGTCTTCTTTCTTTGTCTGATCACTCACCGTCCACATGCCATCCATTGCTATATTTGCTTTAATGCCGCTATTATTGGGATTGTTGTCAACGGCATCGTAAGTGTGGGTCGCAGTAAAAAGGACAATAAACTTTGTCCTGTCTAATCCTGTGGGGTCATTGTCCGGGATGGTTATAATTATGGTCATTCTTTACGGGCCTTTAAATTTTCCGACATTTTGGCAGATGCTAAAAAAATCCTGGACAAAAAGGCTTAATCTTTAGAATGGCTGAAAATTTGATGATTTAATGCAGATAACAATAATTATATGACATACGACAATTTTACAATAAAAGCCCAGGAGGCTATCGTCAAAGGACAGCAGCTGGCCAGGGATCTGGGGCAGCAGCAAGTGGATACCACTCATATCATCAAGGGTATTCACGAGACCGATGAAGAGGTCGCGCGTTTCCTCTTCCAGAAAATGGATGTGAACCTCCCGGCTATGATGCGCACCATTGATGAAGAAATTCAGCGTTATCCAAAAGTTGAAGGATCAGATAAGCAGTACCTGACCAATGATGCCAACCAGGCATTGTCCAGGGCCAAGAAACTGATGAAGGAATTTAGGGATGAATACATTTCACTTGAATTGATCTTGTTGGGCATTTTAAAAGGAAAGGATAAGGGAGCGACACTGCTGAAGAATGCTGGTGCCACTGAAGATGGTTTGAAGGCGGCCATCCAGGAATTGCGCAAAGGGAGAAAGGTGACGGATCAGCATGCCGATAACCAGTACAATGCCCTCAAGAAATATGCGGTCAACCTCAATGAAAGGGCAGAAACTGGAAAGCTCGACCCCATCATTGGCCGCGATGAAGAGATACGCCGCATGTTGCACATTCTTTCCCGCCGTAAAAAGAACAATCCCATCCTTGTGGGTGATGCCGGTGTCGGTAAAACGGCTATTGTGGAAGGCATTGCCTGGCGGATCGTCAAACAGGATGTTCCCGAAAACCTGCTTTCAAAGGAACTCTATACCCTGGACATCGCAGCTCTTATTGCAGGGGCGAAGTATAAAGGCGAATTTGAAGAAAGGCTCAAAGCAGTTATCAAAGAGGTCAATTCCGCTGATGGTGAGATCATATTATTTGTCGATGAAATCCACACCCTGATTGGAGCCGGAGGTGGCAATGGCGCTATGGATGCGGCCAACATCCTAAAGCCCGCTCTTGCGAGAGGTGAGCTCAGGACCATTGGTGCAACCACGCCGGATGAGTACCAAAAGTATTTTGAAAAAGACAAAGCGCTAGTCCGCAGGTTTCAGACAGTCTATGTAGACGAGCCCAGTGTGGAAGACACCATTTCCATATTGAGAGGCATCCAGGACAAGTACGAGATGTATCACAAGATCGATATCCTGGATGAGGCGCTTATCGCTGCTGCCGAATTGTCGCACAGGTATATCACCGAGCGCAAGCTGCCGGACAAGGCCATTGACCTGATCGATGAAGCCGCGGCAAAATTGCGCCTCGAACTGGATTCTGTGCCGGAAGAAATCGATGAGATGGACAGGAGAGTCCGGCAGTTGGAAATCGAGCGTGAAGGCATTAAACGAGAAGGAGACCAGAAAAAACTCAAAGGCATCAACGAGCAAATTGCCAATGCAAGGGAAAAACTGGAGTCCCTCAAAGCGCGGTGGAGCAATGAAAAGGAAATCGTTGATAACATCCAGAATATTAAAAAGACCATAGAGGAGTTGGAGCACCAGGCTGACATGGCTGAGCGTGACAGTGATTTTGAAAAGGTCGCCCGTATACGCTATGGTGAGCTGAAGGAAAAAGAAGCCATGCTCAGGGCAGCTGAGGAAAAACTTGATCAGATCTCAGAAGAAACCAGGTTCACCAATGAGGAAGTGACCGCCAACGACATCGCTGAAGTCGTTGCCAGGTGGACAGGTATCCCTGTTTCAAAAATGATGCAGAGTGAAAAGCAGAAATTGCTTAAGCTGGAGGAACAGATCGGTGAGCGCCTGATTGGTCAGCACGAGGCGGTTATAGCCGTTTCTGATGCTATCAGAAGGAGCCGCTCCGGATTAAGCGATCCAAACAAACCAATCGGGTCTTTCATCTTCCTGGGTCCGACGGGTGTGGGAAAGACAGAGTTGGCCAAAACGCTGGCGGATGTGTTGTTTGATGATGAACGGGCTATTACGCGGATCGACATGAGCGAATACCAGGAGAAGCATTCAGTTTCAAGGCTTGTAGGCGCGCCTCCCGGGTATGTCGGGTATGACGAGGGCGGACAACTCACAGAAGCTGTGCGCAGGCGGCCGTATTCGATCATCCTCCTGGATGAAATAGAGAAAGCGCACCCTGACACATTCAATGTGCTACTCCAGGTCTTGGATGATGGTCGACTGACGGACAACAAGGGGCGAATAGCCAACTTCAAGAACACAATCATCATCATGACATCCAACATGGGGTCAGAGACAATCCTGGAGAATTTTGAGGACCTTGAGGCTGTAGGTTCTGAGCATCGCAGCGAGATCATTGAGACAACAAAGATTGAGGTGTTTGAATTGCTTAAAGACAGGTTGAGACCGGAATTTCTGAACAGGATCGATGAGAAGATCATGTTCCTTCCGCTGAACAAGGAGGAGATCAAGCAAATAGCAGAATTGCTCTTGAAGAAGGTCAGGAAGTCCCTGGCAAAGCAGGAGATGAAGATTGAGTTCTCAGAATCAGCCATGACACTTCTTGCCGACCTGGGTTATGAGCCGCAGTTTGGCGCACGGCCACTGAAGCGGGTTATCCAGCGCGAGATCATTAACACCTTGTCAAAGCTCGTGCTTTCAGGGTCCTTTATGCCGGGAGAAACGATCTTTGTCGGCACAGATGCAAAGGGCTTTACTTTTACCGAATCACCCACGCGGTCCGAAGAAAAGCCTAAAGTTCAAAAGGAAAAAACGCCTGCCCCGGACAGCAACCTGGACAAGCTGAAAAAAGCGACGCAGGACCTCGAAGACACTATAGACGATATTGAAAAAGACAAAGAATAATTCATACATTGTCCTGGTGAAATCCAGGTATTGCGGTGCAACGCAAAATTGATCAGGCCAATGATATGAAATTATGCAAGCCACACTGAGTATATCCTCACAGAGAATATCGCTGGATGATATTTTTGTATACTTTAACAGTGATTTTTCCATCGCCCTGAGCGAGGAGTGCATTTCCGCTGTTGCAGCCTGCAGGGCCTTTCTCCTCGAGAAACTTAAGGATCCGGATGTTTTAATATATGGCATCAACACTGGATTTGGCTCAATGTGCAATACCAAGATATCAAAGGAGGAGGTCAGTCAATTGCAATACAACCTTGTCGTCTCTCATGCTTGCGGTGTTGGGGAAGTTGTTCCTGAAGACATTGCTCGCCTCATCCTTTTGCTTAAGATCAAGAACCTTTCATTTGGGTATTCGGGCGTGCGTTACAAGTTGCTACAGAAGATGGTTGACATGTACAATGCCGGGTTGACACCCGTACTGTTTACCCAGGGTTCATTAGGGGCATCAGGAGACCTTGCTCCGCTGGCACACCTGTCTCTCCCCCTTCTCGGACTGGGTGAGGTATGGAAGAACGGCATCAGGCTTTCCTCATCAGAAGCCATGTATGCCGCCGGGATTGAGCCGTTAAAGCTACAGGCCAAAGAGGGGTTGGCGTTATTGAATGGAACGCAATTCTCACTTGGATATGCCATTTGGGCGGCCTATCACGCTAAAAAGATCATTGAGCATGCCGTGGATATTGCAGCTATGTCCATGGAAGCTTTTGCATGCAGCCCGGACCCCATCAGTCCGGAAATTCATAGAATTCGCAACCACAAGGGACAGATCTACATCGCAGGTCGCCTCAGAGACGCCCTTGAAGGCAGCAAACTCATTAGCAACGCCCAGTACAGTGTCCAGGATCCTTACTCATTTCGCTGCACACCCCAGGTCCTTGGAGCAAGCTTTGATGCCCTGGCCTATACAAGTGGGATTGCCGAGGATGAGCTTAATGCTGTCACGGATAATCCCAACATCTTTCCAAAAGAAGAAATTATCATTTCAGGCGGCAATTTCCATGGACAACCGCTTGCCTTGACAATGGACTTTCTCGCCATTGCCCTTTCCGAAATTGCCAACATATCGGAACGCCGAACGTTTCAGCTTCTTTCTGGCCAAAGGGAATTACCGTTTTATTTAACGGACGAGCCGGGACTGAATTCCGGGTTGATGATCGCACAGTACACTGCGGCATCAGTCGTCAGCCAGACAAAACAGTTGTGTACACCGGCTTCAGTTGACTCCATTGTATCCAGTGCCGGGCAAGAGGACCATGTCAGTATGTCTGCGAATGCAGGCACAAAGCTGTTTCGCGTCGTCAATAATATTTACAAAGTCCTGGCCATCGAACTGATGACGGCATGCCAGGCTCTCGAATACAGGGACCTTCAGTCGGCAGCGCCTCAAACGAGGAAGCTTTACTCAGCGTTCAGGCAAAAAGTCGAAAAGCTCACTGAAGACAGGATCCTGTCTTCAGATATCCGTACAGCGGTCCATTATCTTAAGCACTGAAATCCTTTTTCCCATCATCCCTGATCCACACATCCCTCTGTGGGAATGGAATAGTGACATTGTTCCTGATAAATTCCTTGTTTATTTCAAAACGAATATCTGATTTGATGTCTTCAATAACGAGGACATTCCTGGAGAAGAAATATAGACCAAAATCTATGGAACTGTTATTGAAATCGAGCAGGCGGACAAAGGGCTCTGGGTAATCAATGACAAAAGGGTTTTCCCGGGCAATATCCATGAGAATCCTTTTTACGAGGTCCGCGTCTGAACCGTAGGCGACACCTATATATACATGAAATCGGACCTTATCATCAAAGTGGGTCAGGTTTTGAACATTCTTGTTGACCAGGATGGAATTGGGCACGATCATGGAAATATTGTCCCTTGTATCGATGATGGAGGATCGGGCACCAATTTGTTTCACTGTGCCTATGGCGCCCTCTACTTCGAGGATGTCCCCCACAGAAACGGTTCTTTCAAAGAGCAGAACAATGCCCGAAACAAAGTCGTTAAATGTTTGCTGAAGCCCTAGGCCTACACCCACAAGCAAGGCCGCTGCACCACCAATTAAAAGCGTGATATTGAGGCCAAGCGTCTGAAGCGCCATGATGATTGCAATGACATAGACAACATATTTGAGCAACTGGTTGACGGCATACTGCGCCCCCTGGTCAACTTTTTGCGCCTTGTATACATTGTACAAAACGAGTTGTATCAAAACCCATACAAATAATCTGGCCAGGAGGATGATAAGGATGGCAACGAAGATGTTGGAGAGCTTAAAGCTCAGAACCTCCCCCCGGAATTCATGTTCGTAGAAGGTAAAGTCTAGCTGGAAATTCCGGATCACATATAGCGCGACGAGGACATAAAAAATAGACTGAACAATTTTTTGGGCAGACTTCTCGGACTTGACATTGTAGAGGCTCTTGCTGACCCTTTCCCTGTCCCGTTTGATGAATGATGAGTGAATGAAGATATTGGATATAGCCCAATCCAGCATCATGGCGCCATAGAAAAACACCATGGCTTTAAGGATATGGCTTATTGTCAGATCAAAGGTCCCCTGTGTCAAGAGCGTTCGATCGAGACGCAGTATCAATATGAGCAACAATGAGAACAGGAGCACGAGGAAACCCCGTAACAGCTTGCCCAGGCGGGCCACGTCTTTAACAGGAATTTCTCTTCGCATGAGATAACCCTGAAGCAAATATCGCACGCACAACCGGTAGGTTATAAATATGGCAATGGCAGTGAGCAAGACGACTCCGACCTGTCCAATGGTAAAATCCTGTCCGGCCAGGTGGAAGGCAATTTGATTAAGAAAATCGCGGGTCATAAATACTGCACTTAATTATCGCTGAATATAAACGATAAATTTTTCTTTGAAATAGTCTTCAGAGTAAAATTTTGATAGAGGACACAAGTCATAATAGGCAGATTGTCCGATTGCAGCCAACTCCTGTTTCAGGTTCCCGCCCTTTAAAAGGAGGAGACCGTTGGGTAGACTGTTCCTATTTTTGGCGTCAATAAGTCGGCGGGTCCATTCCATGAGTTTTTCAATCGGCGCAACGGCCCTGGCGGTGACAAAATCAAACTTGACCCGCAGTTCTTCCGCACGCTTATGTATGCCAATACAGTTTGTTAATCCAAGTGACTCAATAATGGTATTGACAACCTTGATTTTTTTTGCCGTTCCATCTACCAGGACAAACGAACAATCCGGGTAATAGATCGCCAGGGGGATTCCCGGAAAACCCCCTCCAGTTCCAAGGTCGAGGATCTTTGTTCCATCCCTGAATTTAATGAAACGGGTCAATGATAAGCTGTGCAGGACATGGTGCATGGTCAGATTGTCAATATCCTTCCTGGAAATGACATTGATCTTTGTGTTCCAATCGCTGTACAATGGCCCAAGCGCCCGGTACGTCTCAATTTGTCCGGAAGATAACTCAGGGTGGTATTGATGTAATAATTCTATGTCTATTTCCATTTTTTTTGACGTGGCATGATTGCAGCAAGGCTGAAAATACAATAGTATATAAAAAGGTAAAAGTCCAAAACCGGAAAATACACTATTATATCACGTTCCTTCATTCGAGACAACAAACCTCCCGCGAGGGGCCAACAGACCAACATCCTGGTGAAATACAGGAATGCCGCAGGAGCATACTGGCCGGTCAACAACAAAAAGGGGATCAGGAGGTAAAACCCCCAGTGGGTCAATGCGAACAACCCAAGCCTGATCTTATCACCGGACTTATAAAATGCTGCAGTGGTCAAATGTCGTGATTTTTGTTCGAAGTAATCCTTCCAGGATTTCTGAGCATCTGAATACACAAAGCTGTCAGGATCCATGCAAATGGTTGTATTACCGGAATGAGCGGCTTTATTCACAAAAAGGTCATCATCACCCGAGGCAAGATGCGCACCAGCCACATCGTTAGCCTTCAAGTAAAGCTCCTTTTTATACAACAGGTTCCTGCCCACGCCCATGTAAGGGAAGCCAGCTTTAGCAAACGAGAGATAGAGCAAGGCCGACAGCCACGTTTCAAAACGCGACCAGGTGTTGAGCCATCCCCGATCTTTTGAAAGCGGACCATAGCCTAGAACTATAGAATAAGCAGGATCTCCTGTGCAAGCCATCATTGTCTTGATCCAGTCTTTGGAGCGCGGTGCGCAATCCGCATCTGTCAATAAAAGCCAGTCGTATTTGGCATGTCTGACACCCTCTCTGAGGGCCTGTTTCTTTCCGGGATGATTTTTAATAACTTTGTAATGGTACAAATGGGAGTAATTCGCCCCTAGGTCTTGCAATAGTTTTTGGGTGTTGTCAGTGGAGTGGTCATCCATGATGATCAGTTCAAAGTTGCTGTAATTCTGGTTGAGGATCGCAGGGAGATTCCTTTTCAGGTTATCGAACTCATTTTTAGCGCAGATTATCACTGATACGGGAACTTCTGTATTGGCAGAGATATCCTGGTGCAAAAAGAGCCGGGCAAAGCATAAAATCCAGAAAGCCAGGTGTAATGCCAGGCAGAAAGTCGCGAGAACTGTAATGAGTGTGACCAAATAGCTGGAATTTGAATGAGATGAAAGCTAAATTATCATTTTTTCGTTTTAACTTGATGAATAGCTTAGGGGCTTAAATTAATGACCGAATATGAAATCTAATAAATTTAAATAGAAGCCCGTACATATAATTGAATAATTTAATATATTTTTGAAACCCGGATAATTTGTATGTGATGAAAAACCTGTATTTGATCATACCCCTCCTTTTGAGTTTTTGCAGTATTCGCGGACAGATGCTACTTGATGGTCAGGTGTTTTATGGCAATGAATGGATAGACATTCAGAAGACCTATGTCAAAATGACCTTGACAGATGATGGTGTCTATAAGGTAGGCTTTGAAACGTTGTCCGGGGCAGGGCTCCCTGTCTCCCAGATTGAGGGACGAGAAATCCAGGTCTTTCACATGGGTCAGCAGATCCCGGTCTTTGTCAGCAATAACGGCCAGTTGAACAATGATGATTACATTTTATTTGTGGGACGCAAGAACAAGGGGGACCTCGACAAGCATCTTTATGAAGACTGGGCAAATGAACAACTGAACTTGTCTTACAGCATGTTTACTGATGAGGCAGCGTATTACCTGACGTGGGAAGCCGGGTCTGATAATAATCCGCGTTACAACCTGGAAACAAACAACCTGTCCGGTAATTTGCCCCTCAGGGAAACACACTACATGCACGAAGAAACCATCGTGTTTTCAAACTTTCACAAGAGTCCTGGCATCAATGCGGACAACGTGAAATATTCTCACTTTGCAAATACCGAAGGATTTGGCTCAAACCTCAGGAAGGTCAACGAGGTCGTCTTTAGTGTGACGGATCTGTATCAAAGCGGCCCTGATCCGCGTATAGATATCCGATTGGGTTCAAACAGGGGGAGCCACGCCTTCAGGTTTGATATCAACAACAAATTTGTTTTTAATGATGCATTTACGGATCAGTTGGTTAAAAGCTATAGTATAGACTTTGAGATCTCTGATCTCACACCACAAACGACACTGA
>JBFKJL010000032.1:0-14914 GCA_041631795.1 Saprospiraceae bacterium
GTTGAGCGGCCCAACCATTTCTTTTCCTTCTGCAGTCAGGCCAAGGCCTGGTGCGGCGGAATAATTCTCCCGGCCGAGATAAAATATCACCCAACCAAGGAGCATGCCCAGACCAGCCAGTCCAAACCCGTATTTAAATCCATAGGTTTCCCCGACAAAGGCCACAACGGTTGTGGCCAGAAGAGCACCTATATTTATGCCTATATAAAATATCGTAAACCCTGAATCCCTTCGCGGGTCGTTTTCCTTATACAATTTACCCACGATCGTCGAAATATTGGCCTTGAAATAGCCATTTCCAATAATCAGTGCACCCATGCCGATAAGGAGAAAGTGCTGTGTGCCACCGAGGATTAAAAATTCTCCAATAGCCATAAGCACGGCTCCCAACAATACAGCATTCCTGTAACCCAGGTACTGGTCTGCCATTTTACCCCCGAGGATCGGGGCAGCGTAAACAAGACCTGTGTAAGCACCGTAGATCAATGCCGCCTCTGCATCCCCGTTCATCAGGGACTTAACGAGATACAGGGTTAAGAGCACACGCATGCCATAATAGCAGAAACGCTCCCACATTTCAGAGAAAAACAGGGTCATTAAACCTCGCGGATGACCTTTTGCTAGATTGAAGTTTACCATTTCAAAAAAGAATTTAGGTGGTTTATTTTATGAATTAAAAAAATTACGCTTTTTAAAAACCTGAATAGGATTTTGGAGCGTCTAATATAGACTAATCTGCTTACTCTAAAGCTTAAGAATTGTATAAAGTTTGGATATGGTCTGTGGGAAAAAGAAAAAAGCATAGCCACACATTGAAGATAAAGTTGGTTTAAATACATTCGAAAATCCTAGCCTTAGATAATACTTATTCTTCACTTCATAAAAGCCGGTGACTATGCTCATCTGGCTTCGTGAGACTTAATTATGTGCAAAATAGATAATATGATCCTATTAGAAAATGGTAAAAATCACATTACAATATATTATCATTTGTTTTAATGCTTTTACAGCACGATATTTTGTGTTTTCTGCTTACTCGTTAATATATTCTGCGGCGTGCTTTAGGTTTAAATGATTCTTTAAAATTGCACGGATCTTACCCACTCTCAGTGGCGACTCGACCAACAAGGGCAGCTTATTTTTATCAGCTGATACCCAGATATCCATAAGGCTTCCTTCGGTAAAAACATATCCGGAAACAAGTTCGGGCTGGATGTGCCAGACCATAGTCTGTCCCAGGCCTTTGATTTTCTTTTTAGCTGAGCCCTTAAAGGCCACATCCAGGTGGAAAAGCTCCATATCGAATGCCACATGGACTGGTAAAATACGGCCCTCCTGCATCATGTCATCTGGCAAATTCCTGAAGTAATACACAATGGACAACATGTCATGGACACATTCCTCAAAGGCCAACTGAACTTTTCTGCACCGGTCTCTGGAAAGGCCGAAATACTCGGTGAGTATTTTATTGTCATGGTCAAATGAAATGCTGTCAAACCTTTCATAATGCCCTTCAAGAATATCCCTTCTAAATGTCACCGGCGAAAAATCCGCTTTTGTCACCTGGCTGTAATAATTATCCCGGACCTTGAAAAAACTGTCGTACGCCGGATAACTATACCCAGTAGATCTAAATTCATACATGGAATCATTTTCGAAAACCTCGAATACAACCTCACCGGCAGGTATCCAGATGAATTTCCAATTGTAATACACCTTATACGTGACCTTCTCGCCATTCCTGAATGCCACAGGATAATCCTCGCATTGCGCAGCCATCCTGCCCTGACTGAGCAGGACAAGGACCAGGATATAAATATATCTATACATCGATTCCAAGTGACCTGGGTACATTGATTTTTATTAAAACGAAATAGCCCACTAGAGCAGGTATCATCAAATTAATGATCCACAACATCAATGTCGACAATAAAATCGCAATTTCATTGATATTAAAAATGGATAGGACTAGGATCGATATTTCTCCCCTGGCAAAAACACCCAGGAAAGAGGGGAGCGGAATCCCAGACTGAATAAAGTAGATCACACTGATACCGGCACCCATTTCCATCCAGGATCGAATGACCCCAAAATAAGATAGGATCAATACAAACTGCAAAACATACACCATATATCTCAAAAATGACAGGGCTAGAACTTCAATAAGCAATGAGGGCGAAAAATCTACAGTTTGCACTTTTTTTAGAAAATTCAACCAGCTGAAATTATACCTGTTCAAAATATTGATTAACCTTCTCAAATTGAAATATACCAACAGGGACGCAATACAGATCACAGCATTGGACAGATAGAGGAGTCCTTCAATGACCAGGCTATAGCTGAATAAACGGATTAGGATAATGGTCCCTGCCATGCCTGTGATGAGGGTCGTGACTGATTGGGCAACGCCACTGGTAAAGGTGGAAACCAGCGCAATTGCATTTCTATTTGGCTCAACTGCAAGGACCCTGCCCGCAAAGTCACCCACGCGAAATGGGGTGATGATGCCCATCGTGATCCCTGTCAAAACCGCTTTAACAGCCTTTCTCTTGGAAAGTGGGGCTTCCACATCCATGAGCCTTTTCCATTTGAATGCCTCGATCGTCCAGTTCAATGGCATCAGACAAATGGCCAGGATTAAATACTTCAATGTATTTCTATCCTGGGTCCTGAATTCTTGAAGGATATTATAAAATCCTTCCTCCCGGAAAATATGCACATAAATGACATATCCCAGGAGGATTGGTACACTGATCTTTATAATAAAACTCCATTTCATCTTTGGGACCGATCTTAAATAATCTGGGACACGTGAAATTACTTAAATTGTACATATTATTATCTTTGTCTATATATGGGCAAGTCTTACAAGATTTTGGGTATAGATCCGGGAACAAATATTCTTGGTTTTGCAGTCCTCGAGGTGCGCGGCAAAGAATTGTCTGTTCAGGATATCGGAGTCTTAAGGCTTCATTCTTACGAGTCTCACCAGGTCAAACTCAAGGAAATTTTCCTTCAACTCCAGGAGATCATTGAAACATATCTGCCAAAACACATGGCTGTCGAAGCGCCGTTTTATGGTAAGAATGTCCAGTCCATGCTCAAATTGGGCCGCGCCCAGGGTGTCGCAATGGCTGCAGCCATGACGATGGGCCTGGAGATCGTTGAATACTCACCGAAAAAAATCAAACAATCCATCACAGGAAACGGTAACGCATCCAAAGAACAGGTAGCAGGAATGCTGGAATATATGCTTAAAATCAAGATCAACAAGCATTCCCTTGACGCGACCGATGCCCTGGCCACGGCTATTTGCCATTATCACCAGATCGCTAATCCCGGGAAAATACCGGGCCAAACCAACAGTTGGAAAAAATATGTATCCGACAATCCCAAGCGAATACGCTCCTGATAAAAATTTCAGAGCTGGGCGCGAATTTTGGCGGCAATACCGGCAAACTCCTCGCTTGATAAATTGAGCTTTGGACGCTCAAAATTCATATCATTGATGCCATTGATCGGAATCAAATGGATATGGGCATGTGGCACTTCCAGGCCAATGACTGTCACACCGATACGATTACAGGGAATGACTTTCTTAATGGCATGAGCAAGTCCCCTGGAAAAAACCATCATCTCCGATAGCACCTTATCATCCAGATCAAAAAGATAATCCACTTCCTGTTTTGGCACGACCAGCGTATGTCCTTTAACCAACGGATTGATATCCAGGAAGGCAAAACAATATTCGTTCTCGGCTATCTTGTAGCATGGGATTTCACCGTTAATGATGCGAGTAAATATTGATGCCATTATATGGAAATGTCCAGAATTTCAAATTTAATCATTCCGCCGGGTGTTTGAATTTCCGCAATATCCCCGATTTTCTTGCCAAGAAGCCCCTGGCCAATGGGTGAATTCACGGAAATCTTTTTCTCCTTAAGGTTGGCTTCTGATTCTGAAACCAGCTTGTACGTGAGCTCTTTGTTGACCTTCAGGTTCTTTATCCTGACATTGGCCAGGACAGTCACCTGTGACGTGTCGATTTGGGACTCATCGATGATCCTTGAATTGGCCAAAACCTTTTCTATTTCATTGATTTTTAACTCGAGTAACCCCTGCGCATCCTTTGCTGCATCATACTCTGCATTCTCAGACAAATCACCTTTCTCGCGGGCTTCGGCAATGGCTTTCGCCACCTCCTGTCGACCTGTTGATTTTAACTCGTCCAGCTGGTCCTGAAGTTTTTTGTAGCCTTCTTTAGTCATGTAACTAAATCCTGACATAAATATGAATTTTATTAAAAAATAAGCCTACTACTAAAATAAAGACGTCTCTGCCGGCTAGCAGAAACGCCTGATTATACTTTACAAAATTAAGAATTTCCCGATAAAGTTCCTTTAGAACGTCAATCGAAGGCTAAAGTTATGTGTGCCCCTGAACGGATTTGTCGCCCGGTAACCATAATCAATACCGATCTTATTGCCGCCTTCTTTACTCATTGGAATATCGACAGAAGCACCTGCACTGAGTCCCGTACTGATGTTGTCCAGAATGGCACCACTACTGCCCATCTCCGTTTTATAACCACCTCTCAAAACAAACATATCGTTAAAGATCAACTCTCCGCCTGCCCCGATCTGGTCCCTGGAAAATGCGTTGGAAGTAAAATTGCCAAGAACACGCAAAATCAATTTTTCATCAAAATAATAGTCATAGCTGATGCCAAGATTGAGGACTGATGGCAATTCAAAATCTTCAGCCCTTTGATCAAATGACAGCTGATACGGGATTTCCGAATCCGGGCTTTCCCCCTGGAAAGCAAGTCCCTCGCCACCAAATTTCATCGGTGACCCAATATTCCTCAGGGATATGCCAAGCTTGAAATTATCATTTTCACCAGACACATACTGGACCCCTGCATCAAGGGCAATTCCAAATGCACTGGCATCTGGCAGTGATTCAGATACGCCACGGATCAGAAAACCCACGGAAATCTTGTTGGCGTAGGTATGGGAATATCCCAGCCCCAAATTGAAGAACGATGGCGAAAATGTGCCGCCAATACCTTCGGGCTGATCAGTCGTTGTAATGGGAATGTCACCGAAATCCACAGACATCAGGCTGATGCCGAATGCACCGTTCTCACCGATCCGCTGAGCAAAACCCAGGGCATTGAGCTGGAGGGTTGACCCCTCGTATAGCCGCGTATTGGCGATAACCAGCTCGCGCTTATTGATGCGACCAAGGCCAGCAATATTCAAACGCATGGCTTCTATCCCCGTCACTGATGATGTATTCATGGTGTGCAGGCCGGCGCTTCGTGCCCAGGGATTCAAGAGCAGTTCTGCTGCCCCGGCTTCACCCTGCCTGTCCGGGTTACCGGCAAACACAGTGGTCAAACCCAAAATTATCATTAAAGCAGTAAGTCTTGTTAGTTTTATCATAGTTGTATGCTTCGTCATTATAAATACACCTACCGGCTACAAACCTGAAGGATCAAATTTCCTGTTGATTCCAAACCATTTCAATGTCCGCTCTTCTCCTAGATCAGGCGCAGCCACATGGATCAAATACACACCACTGGCCACAGATATACCTGAACTGTTCTTGAGATCCCACTCGATATCAGGGTTCGTCTGACCATAGACAATCCCCGGATTGGCGCCCGACCTCAATACTGGACTTTCATCGCGCCTGAATTGACGAATGAACTTCCCGTCCAGTGAGTAAATGGTCACAGTCGCCCTGTCAGGTAGATTTGTGATCTTGACCGTATTGGTGAACTGCGATGTTTCATAAGCCGAATAAGCATAATAGGGGTTTGGTACGACATTGACATTTCCCAAAGCCCCTTCATATTCGTCCTGGACAAGTTCCTCTGCCATCTTTCCGGAGACCTCAAACTCGTACAAAGGCAATCCGCCTACAGTCAGACATGCATTGGGGCTTAAGCCATTGAACTGTGTTTCCAGATTGTATGGATTGTCCACGCGCAATTTGATCGTGAGGTCATTCGGAACAACACCTTCAGAATATGAAAGCAGGTTCGTCTCTGTGGGCAGAAGGGTCATTGATGTCCAGGTGATGGATTTCAATGCATTGATCTTTCCAAAGAGATTGTTGACAGGCTCAAGCTGGGCATGCAGTTGGGCACATTCATCGTATTCTTGCCTGGTCACATAAATGAAATGCTGCCCGCCCATGATGAAATCTTCTGGTGCCGCCAACTGAGGCCCAACAACCTGGTCGCTCGGGTTAAAGAGCATATCCGCACCCAATGGAATACCATCTGTGAGATTCGCCGCCAGGCTTTCGTTGAAGACTGAGTTTTCACCAAAGAAAATGTTGAGGCGCTTGCCCGTTTCAACGTCAATGGCATATCCCGGGAACCAGGATCTTCCCACACCATCCCCATCTGGCTGACCATCCTGGCCGACCGAAGGTGACTGTCGCAGGTCAAACATATCGGAATTGCCGATTGTCGGCTGACTGTTGGCATAATCTTCAGTAGCCGTTTCGACAACTATGCACCTTGACCATTTGGATTTATCGGATGTAAAGACTATATCAACGTTATTCAGGTTGTACAAACCATTATTGGCCCGCACAAAACCGTGACTTCCGGTCACTTTCCAGGCTGGTGTCACATAGAAAGGAATCTGATCAGTCGCTGAAGGTTGTGCTGCCGAGCACAACCAGAAAGGATAGAATAAGCCTTCCCCAACACTGCTGAATTCCTGGTCCATATCGAATTGAAAATCAACCTCACCGCTTCGTGTTTTCAGGAAATTGAATATTGATGCCAACGGACCAGCCAGGGTTCCAGAAAGGTCATCCGTGATGGCGCCAAACCACGCTACTCCGGCTGGATCAGCATAATCCAGGACAGCACCAATGACGCCATTGCCAGGTTCATTGCTGCCAGGTTCAGTGGTTTGGCCTATGGCTATTGAGAAACCGTACTGGGGCAACAATTGCTCATTGAGTATATCAATAGAGCGTTCGGATGCCACCGTTTCACCCGTCTCAATATTCATTAAAACCCAGGTCACACCGGGATCGAGGCTACAAATCGTGCCACCAGTATGAGAGCCAATCATCTCAAGGGAGAATTTTCCGTCCCTGACCTCAAGCGGATTGTAAATATTAACTGCTATCGGGCCGGCCCCATCCCGGTATTCCAATCTTCCATCGAATGATCCATCCAGAATGGCTTCATACATGCCTTCTTCAAGATCCAGGAAGTTGCCTCCTACACCCACACCATCAAGACGGGTAATCCTGGCGCCATCGCCGTATTTCGCATTTTGATTCACAAAGACGATCGGACGGGGAACACCCGTGTATATCCTGATATTATTTCGACCTTCCAGGTATGGTGAGCGCTGACCAATGCCCAGGATCGGATCAAAAGTCTCGTAATTGTTATAGGCATAAGCCAAAACCATGAAGTAGTACTTCTTGTGGTTGACGAGTTTGTTGTCACCGGAAGAAAACTGATCTTCGAGAATTCTGAATGTGTGTCTGACACCCAGGTCAGCACCTTCCACCTCTCTTTCAAATGTCCAGATGGTTTGGTTGCTTGCCGGATTGGGATCGATCTCTGGATTCCAGTTGTAAATCTCACTCACACCATTTTTGACATCCACCTGCCTGATCAGCCTGGCCTTATCAATGTCTCCCAATTCTTGTGCGGAAACACTGGCATTGGCCAACTGGTAGATTTTATACCCTTCAAACTCATAAAGAGCATCTTCTTCGGCGATATCTTCAGGCGCGAGGATATCGGGCTCGCTGAATTCTTCCCTGGCATTGTTGGATTTCACAGTATCATTACTTAAGACCAGGATGATTTCCCTGTTCAGTTCAATGATATCCACATCGGGCGCGTCCGGTCCGTCTATGATGTCAAAACAGTTGTCAAACAAGGCTTGCGCCAAATCGTCAGCACGTTGCAAGCGCGAAATATCCGGGCAGGGATAGTCGAGATCCGGCACCCATACCGCCCCGATAATAAGCTCATTTTTGGTATTTGGCTTGAGCAGGAATGGACCAGATGCCTGGAGTGTCCGCCTGTCACCGAAAGGCAATCCTTCAGTGCACATGGACCAGCCAGCCGCGTCATTTGGCGGATCGAAGAATGCATAGCGCGTAGAATCTGTACTGCCAGGATTAAAGCCGTCACCTCCGATAGTCAGCGGTGTGCCGTCTCTCCATCTTCCCTGGAGGTAATTATAAAAATCTGTTGCATTATTGGGATCAGTTGTCTGTGGTGACGGCGTCCCTACACTTCCGTTATTGTAATAAATAAAAGATGACATGCCCAATTCAACGATGGTATCAAACTCAGTGGTACCGAGATCAGGATTTACTAGAACTGTATCTGTCCCAACGATCTGGAAAAGTTTTGGCCCCAAAGGCCCCCTGAAATAATCAGTCCCGATGATGGGTATCCTGTCACAATATGTGTTCACACCCTGGGGACAGTCACATCCTGTTTCCCCATCAAGGAGGTCTTCATTGTAGGTATAAGCCAGGCTCCTTTCGACATCACATCCCGAGTAATCATCCGTATAACACCCGAGGTCGGGATCGACCCACATTGCAAAAAATGTATTCCTGATATCCGTCGTCGCCCTGTTGATCAGCTTATACCGCTGAAATGTCATGTCATTGATCTCATCGTTTGTGGCATAGGCAAAGGCTTGCACCTGCACCTCCATATTGATGGCAGTACCTTGAGATAAACTGTGTGGCCCACCGGCATCATTGTAGATCCAGAATGTCATCTCATCAGGCAGAAGTTCACGGGCCTGCTTCCTGTTGACCGGCTCGCATCCCCTGATCTCAATGATTGGAAAGTCCCCTTTGACCGGATCGTAGTCACCATCCTGGTCTTCATCCCAGAAAGCACCCAATCCCTGGCCAGTATTGGGCAATTCAAAGCCATACTGCTCAAAGAAATAGGGATTGCCTTTTCCGGGCCAGTACTTGACGCCGCTGGGGATAGAATCCTCATCGTAGGATTCTCCTTCAAGGACAGCACTGTCATAATCCCGGATTGCTTGTTTGACCTCATCACCAGTGACCTTGAAAAAACGGTCCCACTGCTGGCAGATCTCAAGATCGGTCAGGCCTGTTTCGGGATCGAGAGGGCCGGGGAAAAAGTCCGTATTTCCACCACTCCTGTAGTCGGTTGCGGCCACTTTGAGATTACCCGCAGGGTCCTGCCCACCCAGCCACACGGCACCTGCAAATATTGAGGACACCTCGGGAATACCGGAGCCGATCGGTGGAGCCGGGACGACATACTTGCCATCCTGGAGATCCCACCAGACGTCACCTCCTGTCAGCAGCCTGGCGCGGACATTATTGATGTTCATATCAATTTGAGCAGCCGCGGCAGTACAATCCTCCCTGAAGTTTATTTCCGTGTCCAGACCGATGTCCTTGCGCTGTTTTTGCTTCTCGGGATTGATGTGGGCAAAAACGGCAGTGCTTAATCCGAGCAAAAAGATCAGTACAGTGCTATTCTTTATCAAATTCATTATGATGATGCTTTTCAATTTTAAAAATTTAGTATCGCGCCCAGGTAAATCCGGCGTGGTTGTGTATAATGGTTCGGCGCCAGTATTCTCCATTGGTAAGTGGCCAGGAAGCTTTCAAGATCCAGGCCCGCGCCTTCTATCTGTGACACCCTGTCTGTCCCAAATTGGGACACCAGGTAACCGTCATTGTCAGGATCACCCGACACGTTATAGACATTGATGACATTCTTGATATTAAAGACATTGGCCACTCTCAGATACACATTGACACCCAGGCTTCTTTGTGATTCCTCGGAAAACTTGATGTCAAAATTTTTGTCTACCTGGAGATCCGCGTTGAATGTCCACGGATACCTGGACCCATTGATCGTTTCAAGGCCAGTTTGACCGAGCGGAGCCTGGACATTCAGGTATGAAGAATACGGCCTGCCTGATACAGCTGTGAGCAAGAGATTCACACCCGCATTGGCAAAAATATCCTTGCCTGCAATCCGGGGACCGGTATAATTTTTTCCACTACTGTACCTGTAATCCGCTACGGCCGTCAGCCTGTGCCGTTCATCAAATGACAGTGGGAAAAGCGTTCTGATATTCCCTCTCTGATTAAGTCCTCTTGATGTATTGGCGTCAGATCCCGAACCATCGGCAAACTGTAGCGTATACGTGGCATTCAGTTCAAAATTGCCCGTACGCCGAAGATCATAGTTGAATGAAAACCCCTTGACTGTTCCGAAATCGAGATTGCCATAGGTTTCATACTGGTTGACCGGAGCAGGCACAAATGCATAGACCCGGCTCTGGATCATATCGCGCATTTCTTTGTAGTATGCGGAAATTTTAAGCGCTGAAGAATTAGAGATCTTTTGTTGGAAGCCCACCTCGTAATCTATCGTTTTTTCCGGCTTCAAATCAGGATTTCCTGCCGGAGAAAACCGGCTTGGATCATTAAAATAAAAATAATCCAATGCTGTAGAGATCACATTGGAAGGCGGCCTTTGCACAAGGATGTCATAGTGGGCAAAGAAACCGGCACTCTCGGAGATCGGGAATGAAAATGCGAGGCGTGGCATCAGATTGAGTTGAGGATCATAATCCTTGAACGCTATGTCAGGATCAAAATCAGGATTCGTGATATTTCGCAATTCCTGGTTCTTCTCGACATAGGAAGGGAAAACCAAACCACCGCCGAACAAGACCTGTCCGCCGGCAACAGATGTGCCATCAGGTCTGAACCATTGGTCTCCCTGGCGATACCCGACGACCTGTTCTGAGCCTTCACCTGCAACGTATACCTTGTATTCATTAGAGACTGAAGCCGGTTGAGACTGTCCGGTCCTGCTGAAAAACTCGGACGCTGATTCAATATCGGTCAATGAATAAGGATCTTTCAACACTTTGGCATTGGCATCGTAGTAGTCGATACGCAAGCCAAGCCTGAAAATGATATCCTTATATGTAAACTTGTCCTGGATATACCCGGCCCCATATATCGGTTGCCATGGAGCCACCAGGAAAGTCCGAACCCCGTTCTCGTCGCGCCCGGTGAAAAAATCATTGAAGCCGACAGAACTGTCGAGCTTGTTGCCGAGATAATCATAACCCCTGTAGGCAATCAAACCGAAATTGTTCAATTCCCCCGGCGAAAACATATCGAGCGAAAGTGCATTCGGATCCAAACCATCGGTATTGACATAGTCATCGGTCGAGAGGCCCAGCAAATCGCGAACGCTCCTAAAGAATTTGTTATCCCTGAATTCATTTTCCTGGTTGAAAGGTGCATATTGTGTGAATTCAAGGCCCGTACCCGGATCGGTAAATGTCCCGACAACGCGGGTTGTATCAACACCGTTGAGGTGACGATTGGCTTCCAGGCGCATGATCGTCCACAATGCCCTTGGGGCAATATTCCATGCCCTTGTTATACGCTGCTCGTACATAAACCCAAACTGGATATTGTGCTTTCCCCTTTCGGATCCCCCCGGAAGGAAATCAAATCCACTTGTCACATTGATCGTATATCGGTCCTCTTCGGACTTTGAGAATCTGTTGTACTCGCGACCTACATTTGTGTAGAGGTCCCAGGACTGGGTGTATTCATCTTCAAGCAAACCATTGAAACGATTTATCCGTGCCTGGGCTGGGTTGATTTCCAGGTTTGGTGTGTACTCCCCTTCCATCTGAAGGTAACCCTGGTGTGCAAACAGGAATGGTCCGACCGGAACGGTTTCTCCTCCCCAATTTTCAGGATCTGTCAATGGAGCGGCGACAGGTGACCACTCTCGTGCAATATTACCGTAATACCCGTAATTGAAAATCCTGTCTTCATGACGCAAGTCTTCATTCCTGATCTTCAGCTTGTCATATCCAAACTGAATTGTATATGAAGCATTTCTAATCACAGCATTTTTTTGGGCTTCGGTGTCACCTTTTGAAAACTTCTGTGAGCCCAGTTTATGCCTGAATCGGAAATTACCCACATATCCTTCCCTGTAGGCAAATGGATTGTTGGTCCAGTTGAACATCTCCCAGGCTGCACTGGGTGCAAACTGGTTCTTGCTGTTGTAATATGTTCCTGATACCGTGATATCTATATTACTGCTGAGACGGGCGTCGATCTTGCCCCTGAAATTATAATCTATATCCGTCTCGTTAGGCCGTGTTTTGAGTGGTGCGCCAATATCATCAGCATGGAGGAACTCAGCAGATGAGAAAAGCGTTCCATTGAGGCTTCTCAGCGGCTGCTCTTCAAGCTGTTCGATGACACTTAATGGCGCCCTGTACACACCGACTGCCGAAGGTCCATCATCGAGAACATTCCTGTATTGGCCAAACAATCTGAAACCTATAATGGATTTTCCCTCTTTATTTTTAATGATGGGGCCGCTGACTTGCCCATTGATCAGGTTATAACCGAAATCATCGAGATATTCACTTGTCTCGACCTCCATACCTCCTGAGTATCTCTGCGAAGGCCCTTTAGTGGTCAGGGAAATGATGCCCCCTGTGACATCGCCGTAACTGGCCTCAATACCTCCTGTAATGACCTGAAGCTGATCGATCTCGGCTTGTGGGAGTGAATTGCCAACGGCAGCAGCATTGACCCGCACACCATCTATATAGTAATAGGTTGCGTCAGAACGCGAGCCCCTGATTGAAATGTCTCCCCCATCAACAGATGATAAACCGGCAGTTGTGGCCGCGATCGCATTGATATTCTTCGTGGGCAATGCCTGGATTTTTTCAGATGTGATTTGCGCGCCTTGCGTGGTATTGTCAAATTCCACAAGAGGCACCTTATACTCTGTGATGATGATATCATCCAGGAGAACGCCCTCCTCGACCATCTTGACATCCACCTTGTTCACCTTCCCGGCTTTGACAAAGACGCCGACAATTCTGTTGGTCTGCAAACCCAGGAAACTGACTTCTAAATCATAAGTGCCCGGGTCTAAGTCGGAGATAAAGTAATTTCCGTCAAAATCAGACTCTGTGCCCGTAATGAGTACATCATTCTTATAAAGGGCAATTGTAGCAAAGAGGACTGCTTCGCCGTCAGATTCCTGAGTGATCTTTCCCTGGAGCGAGGTCTGTGAAAGGCCGACTGTTGTCGCAAACAGACCCAAAAGTATGAGAGTAAAATTTCTGAGCATTTCCTAGCTTTTATATGAGCAATTTTTTAGCCGTATAATGGCAGCTTACAATGATACTAAATTCGTCAAGGCTTACAAAATTTTTCTAGACCGCAAAGTCTCCGTCTAGACATCAGTATTGTATAGGCCTTTAATCTTGACCAGGAGGGTTGAGGCGATCTTCTCAAGTGATTCATGGGTCCACCCGGCAATATGCGGAGTGAAAACGACATTGTGAAGAGCAAATATTGAGGAGTATAAATTCAATTCCTCAGTGGTATAACTTTCAGGGTTTTCATTCTCCAAAACGTCCAGGCAGGCTCCTCGAACCTGCCCTTTTTCCAGGGCCCTGAGAAGGGCCTTTGTATCCACCACACCTCCCCGGGATGTGTTTATCAAAACCGGCATTTTATGGCATTTCTCGAAAAATCCGGTGTTGACCATCCTATTTGTTGCAATTGTCAGAGGGACATGCAAGCTAATCACATCTGAAGCTTCACAAATCCGGTCCAAAGTGACGCTTTGGGCATCTGGCACATCATGGTACCTGGGTGGTTTAACAATATCATAATAGTGGATCTGCACCGCCCATCCAGATAGTTTCCGGGCAAAGGACTGGCCTGTATGGCCAAAACCGATGATGCCCACAGTCTTTCCATCCAGTTCAAAACCGCGATTCTCTTCCCTTTTCCATTCCAAATTCCGCACCTCGCTATCTGCCTTGAGCAAGTTATTTGATAAGGCGAGGAGCATGCCCAATGCGTGCTCAGCCACCGCATTTCTGTTGCCTTCAGGAGAATTGAGCACAGCAATTCCCAGGTTTTCAGCTGCTTCAAGGTCAATGATTTCCAGTCCCGATCCGAGTCTCCCGATAAAATTCAGGCGCTTTGCGTGATGCAACACGCTTTCATTCATCCGCATCTTGCTGTTGATGATAATCCCCTCGAGATCTCTGATCACATCGGGCATCCGTCTGGCATCAAATTCGGGTTCGTAATGCACAGTAAACCCCATTTCTTCCAAACCCCTGATCAGGAAGGGGTGTACCTTATCTGATATGAGTACCTTACCAGCCATAGGGCCTTATTTGAACATTTTTACACTAAAACCCAATTAATTAATGTAAATATTGGAAATGTAATTGACTGTGTAGGAATATCCTCCTATTTTGGATTGAATCTTGCAGTGTATTCATTACTATGTCATCGAAATTAAAGCACATCCATTCCGTCAAAATTGCAAAAAACGGGGCACCCCAAATGGCCCGAAATGAAGGCCTGCCTTTTGATGCCCATCTGATCAACGGAATCAGGGTCAACAAAAGCGCTGTTGTCAGGCGTGCATCGACCATTGCCAAAAGGCGATCCGTAAAAAAAGAATGGCAGGCCGCATGGTTGCTTCGTGCAGTCACGTGTATTGATCTTACAACATTGGCGGGTGACGACACACCGGGTAATGTCATCCGACTTTGCGCCAAGGCCAGGCAACCGCTCAGGAAGGACTTACTCGAAGCCCTCGCCATGCAGGATCAAAACCTGACCGTCGGTGCTGTCTGCGTATACCACAACCTTATCCCCACAGCTTTAAAGGCCCTGGAAGGATCATCCATCCCCATCGCTGCAGTCTCGACAGGATTTCCAGCAGGACAAATAGATCACCGGCAGAAGCTCAGGCAGATCGAAGCAGCAGTCAGGGCAGGAGCCCGGGAAATAGATATTGTCATCAGCAGGGCGA
>JBFKJL010000033.1:0-14902 GCA_041631795.1 Saprospiraceae bacterium
AATGCTCGCATTGAAACGGTTTTAGAGAAGAGTTCATTTAAAAATGCCCTTCAAAGACGTCGATGCATAGTGCCTTTTGACGGATTCTACGAATGGAAAAAAACCACTGCAGGGAAGCAGCCATACCGCATCCAGACAACAGACCAGGAGATCTTCACCATTGCAGGACTTTGGGAAAAATGGAAGGCGCCTGACGGAGAATATGTCTTCACATTCACCCTCATCACACAGGACCCAAATCAAAAACTGAAACATATTCATGACAGGATGCCCGCCATCCTGAACCGGGAGCAGGAAGACTTGTGGTTGTCCAACGAGATACCCCCGGGTGACCTCATTCAAATGATCCGCCCTTACCCCGATGAATTGATCACATTCTACCCTGTCTCAACCAGGGTCAACAACGTCCGTGAAAATGATGCGACTCTGATTGAACCCATCTCCCTGGAAAATAAAACCGATGGCACTCTTTTCTAAGTCATAGCCTCCATAGATACACGTTTTCCCTTGTCCATCTTTATAAGCCCCTGATCGAATATTCCATGCATTACAACGACTTTTATTAAACTTCATGTAACTATTTGTATTCTGATATCGTTATCATTTCGAACTTTTATTCTGAATTATTGTTATTATTTAAAGTATTCAAAATTATATTTCTATCACGATAAATTAATGAACATGAATGGTTTTGCAACATCACCGAATCCTTTTTTCTCAGGAGTTAAACCCAGGAGGTTTTTGAATGACCGCGTAGAACTGATGAAGTCGGAAATAATTGTTTCAGACAAACGCAAATTCAACCCCGAGTGGAAGAAAGGGAAGTCATAAAAAAAAGGGCATTCAAATTACTTGAATGCCCTTTTTATTTAAGTAAAAACGTCTTCTAGTACCTGTAATATTCTGGCTTGTACGGCCCTTCAATTTTCACTCCAATATAATCAGCTTGTTCCTGGGTCATTTCTTCCAGTTCCACACCAATCTTTGCCAGGTGCAGTCGCGCCACTTTTTCATCCAGGTGTTTGGGTAAGGTATAAACCCTGTTCTCATACCGATCTCCATTATGCCACAATTCGATCTGTGCCAGTGTCTGGTTCGTAAATGAATTGGACATCACAAATGACGGATGGCCAGTAGCACAACCAAGGTTGACCAGGCGTCCCTCGGCAAGAACGATCACATCCTTGTCTTGAATAGTATATTTGTCGACCTGCGGCTTTATCACGACTTTCGTGTCACCGTAATTGTTGTTGAGCCACGCCATATCGATCTCATTGTCGAAATGTCCAATATTGCAAACAATCGTTTTGTCGCGCATAGCCCTGAAATGAGGCTCTGTAATGATATTAAAATTGCCCGTTGCTGTTACGACAATATTTGCTTCCTTGACCGCATCTTTCATTTTTTTGACCTCAAAACCGTCCATGGCAGCCTGTAAGGCACAAATCGGATCTATCTCAGTTACAATCACCCGACAGCCAGCCCCCCGAAGAGATGCGGCTGAACCCTTCCCGACGTCCCCATAACCTGCCACAACAGCCACCTTGCCTGCCATCATGATATCTGTAGCCCTTCTGATGGCATCCACACAGGATTCCTTACACCCGTATTTGTTATCGAACTTGGATTTGGTCACGGAGTCATTGACATTGAAGGCAGGCATTGGCAGCTTCCCGTTTTCCATGCGCTCATAAAGCCTGTGGATCCCTGTTGTTGTTTCCTCGCTCAATCCCCTGATACCGGGAACAAGTTCCGGATACTTGTCCAGGACCATATTGGTCAGGTCACCGCCGTCATCGAGGATCATATTCAACGTTTGGCCATCTTCAAAGGCAAAAAGTGTTTGCTCAATGCACCAGTTGAATTCCTCCTCATTCATGCCTTTCCACGCAAAAACAGGCACACCTGTTGCAGCAATCGCTGCAGCGGCGTGGTCTTGCGTACTGAAAATATTGCATGAACTCCAGGTGACTTCAGCACCCAGCTCTATAAGGGTTTCGATGAGGACCGCTGTCTGAATCGTCATGTGAAGACAACCGGCTATGCGGGCCCCTTCAAGAGGCTTTTGTCCTTTGTACTCCTCGCGCAAGGTCATCAAACCCGGCATTTCTGCCTCTGCAAGTTCAATTTCTTTCCTACCCCAGTCTGCAAGAGTGAGGTCCTTAACTTTAAATTTTTGATCTTTTTGTGTCGTAATCATCTAAATTCTATTTTAAAAATTGCAAATCTACATGCTTTAAAAGCATTTTACAGGATTTTTGTTGTCTAAAACAAAGACTTTAAAAACCCATGCGGCCTGGACAGCAACTTTTGCCATTTTATTTTCAGGCATCAATATTGGCGTATCGCGCATTGGCTTCAATGAAAGCGCGCCTTGGCGGCACTTCATCACCCATCAGCATTGAGAAAACGTGATCGGCTTCAAGCGCATCCTCAATGGTCACCATTTTAAGCTTTCTTCTCTCGGGATCCATTGTCGTTTCCCACAACTGGTCGGCATTCATCTCTCCCAACCCTTTGTAACGCTGGATCTTTATACTGCCTTCCTTGCCGCCTTCAGAATATTTTTCCACGAGTGCCGCTCTTTCATTATCATCCCAGGCATACTCGGCCGACTTCCCTTTGCGGACCTGGTAGAGGGGCGGTGCTGCGACATAAATATGACCCAGCTCGATCAGTTCCTTCATGTAACGGAAGAAGAAGGTCAGGATGAGCGTAGTGATATGGCTACCGTCCACATCGGCATCACACATAATGACAATTTTGTGATACCTCAGCTTTTCAATGTTAAGGATGCGCTCTCCATCTTTTTCTTCAATGCTCACGCCCAATGCCGTAAATATGTTTTTAATTTCCTCGTTTTCATAGATCTTGTGCTCAAGGGCTTTCTCGACGTTCAGGATCTTTCCGCGCAGCGGCAAAATTGCCTGAAAATTCCTGTCACGCCCCTGCTTGGCCGTACCACCGGCCGAATCGCCCTCGACAAGGAAGATCTCGCTTTCACCTGGATCACGCGAACTGCAATCCGACAGTTTGCCAGGCAACCCGCTTCCGGTCAGGACATTTTTCCGTTGAACGAGTTCCCGAGCCTTCCTGGCAGCATGACGTGCCGTGGCAGCCAGGATGACCTTGTCGATGATGCGCTTGGACAACTTCGGGTTTTCCTCAAGGTAAATCTTAAGGACTTCACCTACTGCACGTGAGACAATTCCCGTCACTTCTGAATTGCCAAGTTCTCCTTTCGTTTGACCCTTGAACTGGGGCTCAGGCACCTTGACAGAAACCACGGCGGTCAGGCCTTCACGGAAATCTTCCCCGGAAATATTAAATTTCAACTTGTTGAAAAAGCCGTTGTCCTTACCGTATTGGGAAAACACCCTGTTGACAGCCCGCCTGAAACCCGCGACATGCGTTCCGCCTTCCCGTGTATTAATATTGTTCACAAATGAATAGATGCTTTCGGAAAAGCCGGTATTGTACTGCATCGCCACTTCCACTTCGACATTTTCCTCTTTACCAACGACATATATAGGTGTGTCTATGAGCGGTGTCCGACTCTCATCTATATACTTGACAAATTCAATCAGCCCACCCTCAGAGTGAAATATTCCTGACCTGAAGCCATCCTCATCTTTCACACGTTCATCCGTCAGGCTGAGTGTCAGTCCCTTGTTGAGAAAAGCCATTTCCCTCAAACGATTGGCCAGTGTTTCATACTTGTATTCGACGTGGTCGAAAATTGTCCTGTCAGGTGAAAACGTCACATATGTCCCCGTCAGATCCGAATCGCCGATGGTGTCCACTTCTGTGATCGGCTTACCCTTGGCGTATTCCTGGACAAAGATTTTGCCTTCTCGGTGTACCTCTGCCCTCAAATGTCCTGAAAGGGCGTTAACACAAGACACACCGACCCCGTGAAGTCCCCCAGACACCTTATAGGTATCCTTGTCAAATTTACCTCCGGCATGCAAAACGGTCATCACAACTTCCAATGCAGACTTTTTGAGCTTTTCATGCATCCCTGTTGGAATGCCTCTTCCATTATCCCTGACCGTAATACTGTTGTTCTCATGGATGACGACATCGATCTGGTCACAATATCCCGCGAGATGCTCATCGATAGAATTATCCACAACCTCCCAGACAAGGTGGTGCAACCCTTTGGTATCCGTACTTCCAATGTACATCCCAGGCCTTTTTCGTACGGCTTCCAGTCCCTCGAGCGCCTGTATGTTACTGGCACTGTAATTTCCGTTTTTATCACTCATATAATTAATTGAATTTGAAGGTGTAAAGATACGAAAAATAGTGCGCTTTATACCGTTTAACTCTTTCGGAATGAATGTTTTGTATAACTGGAATTTTTTAAAATGTCCCGTTAGCTGCCTCTTCCGAAGACAAACAATATTGTGTGAAAAGATCAGACCAGGAGTTCAAAAAGAGAGGGATTGTTGTTGATGTGCTGGTAGTTGATATTGGCCTCCTTCAACCTGCCAATGAGCGGTATAAAATCTTCGGCATTTTTTAATTCAATGCCGACGAGTGCCGGTCCACTTTCCCTGTTGTTCTTTTTAGTGTACTCAAAATGTGTAATGTCGTCATCAGGGCCCAGGACGGTTAAAAATTCACGCAGGGCTCCGGCCCGCTGGGGAAACCTGATAATGAAATAATGCTTCTTGCTCTCGTACATCAAAGCGCGCTCCCGGATATCTTCCACACGCATAATATCGTTATTCCCCCCTGACAAAATACAGACAATATTTTTCCCTTTGATTTCCTCTTTCAACTGGTCCAAAGCTGAAATGGCAATCGCTCCAGCGGGCTCAAGGACAACAGCTTCATCATTGTACATCTGGAGCATGGTCGAACAAATTTTTCCCTCGGGAACGAGAATGACTTTATCTACAAAAGACTCTACAATCTTATAAGTCAGGCTGCCTACAGACCGCACCGCAATGCCATCTGCAAACGAATCTATGGACTTCAGGACTGTTGGCCGTCCATTTATAAGAGATTCATACATGGCCGGCGCACCTGTGGTCTCAACACCCACAACGCGGGTCCTGGGGCTCAAAGACTTGACATAGGCCGCTACGCCACTCGCGAGTCCCCCTCCTCCTATAGGTACAATAATCATATCAACGGGGAAGCTTGCACTTTCCACGATTTCCTTGCCTACCGTGCCCTGCCCTTCGATGATTTTTAAGTCATCAAATGGATGTATAAAAGCCCGGTTATGCTTCTCCGAATAACACCTGGCTTCTTGATGCGAGTCATCATATGAGTCTCCGGATAACACAATTTCTATCCAGTCCTTGCCAAAATGCCTGACCTTGTTCACCTTTTGTTGAGGTGTGGTGACCGGCATGAACACAACGCCGTGGACACCGAGCAGAGCACAGGATATGGCCACACCCTGCGCGTGATTCCCGGCACTGGCACAAACAATTCCCCGTTTCAGTTCTTCACGAGGCATAGAGATCATCTTATTGTAAGCGCCCCTTATTTTAAACGACCGGACCACTTGATTGTCCTCCCTTTTCAGAAAGATATTGCAATGATGGAGTCTTGATAAGTGGGCATTGCGCTTAAGCGCGGTTTCACGCACAATATCCTTCAACCGAATTGCTGCCTGATCAATGCCTTTTACCGTCATGTCGGATAATGCTGGTATGTCTCTAATTTCCGGCATCAATGAGCTTTTCAGCATGCTGTGGTCTCAGAGAGCGTACTGTCTTGCCCGCCTGCCACATTTCAGAATTTCTCAGTTCATTGAGTTCTTCTTCAAGTTGTTCCCTATACCCCTGCTTGCTATTCGAATCAATTGATCGCTGTGCCTCCTCCCCTCTTTCGACACTGTCATATAACTCTTCAAAAATCGGTGCCACTGCATCCCTGAACTTCTTCCACCAATCCAGGGCGCCTCGCTGGGCAGTGGTCGAACAATTTGCATACATCCAGTCCATCCCGTTCTCTGCAATCAGGGGATAAAGCGATTCGGTAGCTTCTTCAACTGTTTCATTAAATGCTTCGGAAGGAGAATGGCCCTTACTTCTCAATAAGTCATACTGGGCGGCAAACAGTCCCTGGATCGCCCCCATCAAACTGCCTCTTTCTCCTGTCAGGTCACTATACACCTCTCTTTTGAAAGTCGTTTCAAACAAATACCCTGATCCGATACCAATGCCCAGCGCAACCACCCTTTCAAATGCCCGGCTTGTTGCATCCTGGAATATCGCATAACTGGAATTTAATCCCTTTCCCTGCAGGAATAACCGTCTCAAACTGGTCCCCGAACCTTTGGGTGCTACGAGGATCACGTCTACGTCATCCGGTGGAATGATTCCCGTTCTTTCCTTGTAGGTAATTCCAAACCCATGTGAAAAGTATAGCGCATCTCCGGGATTCAGATTTTTTTTAATCACAGGCCACTGGGAAATTTGTGCGGCGTCTGAAAGTAAATACTGGATGATAGTACTTCTGCGCGTCGCCTCTTCAATACCAAAGAGCGATTCGCCAGGTACAAATCCGTCTTTGACAGCCCTGTCATAGGACTTTGATTGCGCTCTTTGGCCAACGATGACGTTAAAACCATTATCGCGAAGATTAAGGGCCTGTCCTGGGCCTTGAACACCATAACCTATAATGGCTATAGTTTCTCCTTCAAGAACGCGCCTTGCTTTATCGAGCGGAAATTCTTCACGTGTCACCACATTTTCCAAAACGCCACCAAAATTTAATTGTGCCATATTTTTTCTATTTAGTTTAAAATATCTTGATTTACCTTTTTGAGATAGTTGTTCAATCTTTCCATAGGTTTTATGATCGCAATCCTGCCAGATCGAACAAACTCATAGATGCCTACAGCCCTGAGTTCAACCAATAACGCTTCTGTTTCCTCCCTATGGCCGGTTTTTTCAATGACGATGTATTCAGATTCAACAGACAGGATGCGCGCGTTATGCTTCCTGACCAAAGACTCCACTTCATCGCCATTGAAAAAAGCTTCCGTAGGCACCTTATACAATGCGATCTCCTGGTAGACAATATCTTTGTCCTCGTAGTAAAATGCCTTGAGTACATCCACCTGTTTGTCCAGTTGCCCTATCAGTTTTTTGATTGCTTCTTCTGTCACCTTTATCACGATTGTGATCCTGTGAATACCTTCAATAGAAGCCGGCGAAGCCGAAACACTTTCAATATTGAAATGCCTTCGCGTAATAATACCGACAACCCGACTCAGGATACCGGTTTTATTCTCTGAAAAAATCGTAATTGTAAAATCTTTCTTTTCCATATTATTCTAACATGACGTCATCAACAGCCTTCCCGGATGGTATCATGGGAAACACATTTTCCTCTTTTAAAACTTTAACCCGCAAAATAAACGGGCCATCAAAAGACAGCATTTCATCGATCCCCTCTGCCAACTCTGCCTGGTGGGCAATGTTGCGTCCATTGATACCATACCCTTCACCGATTTTAATGAAATCGGGATTATGCATATCGACAAAAGAATACCGCCTGTCAAAAAACATCTCCTGCCATTGCCGCACCATACCTAAAAACCCGTTGTCCAGGATGACAATCTTGACATTGATCCCGTATTGCTGACAAACACCCAACTCCTGGATCGTCATCTGAAAACCTCCATCCCCAATAAATGCAATGACTTCCTTGTTGGGACAGGCGACCTTAGCACCTATGGCAGCCGGCAATCCAAAACCCATGGTACCCGCCCCTCCCGAAGATATGAGTTGGTTGAGGTCCTTATGCCTGTAATACCGTGCAGCTGACATTTGATGTTGACCGACATCTGTGACGACGATCGCCTGACCATCTGTTTTCTCTGATATCAAACGCACAACCTGGCCCATGCGGATATCTCCTCTTCCATCGAGCTGAGTATCCTTGTCAATGACTTTTTCCTTTTCAATCTGAGCGCATTCCGCGAAGCCAGACAACCAGTCAGGATACTGTTTTTCCTCAACCAGGCGGATGAGGGTATCTAGCGCATCACATGCATCAGCGTGTATCGGAATATCTGCTTTGACATTTTTATTGATCTCAGAATGATCTATCTCTATATGAATCACCCTGGCTTGCCTGGCATAAAAGTCGAGATTACCGGTGACCCTGTCATCAAAACGCATCCCTATCGCCAGGAGCACATCGCATTGATTTGTTTTTACATTTGGGCCGTAATTTCCGTGCATCCCCAGCATACCTACAAATTGGGGGTGATCGCTTGGCAATGTCGACAGACCATGAATCGTACATCCAACAGGTATGCCCGTTTTCTCGACAAAACGCCTGAAAACATCCTGGGCCCCGGCAATGTGAATGCCATGACCTGCCAGGATCAATGGCCTTTCAGCTTTATTGATCAACTCAGCTGCGGATTTGATGCGTTCTTTGTCTATTGCCGGTTTTGGCATATAACTCCTAATGAATGGCTTGGTCGAATATTCGAATTCCAATTCATCAAACTGGGCATCCTTGGTGATATCTATCAGGACCGGTCCCGGACGACCTGAATTTGCCACATAAAAGGCCTTGGCAAAGACCTCGGGGATTTCCTTTGCAGATGTAATCTGGTAATTCCATTTGGTTATCGAAGAGGTGCACCCTATCACATCCACTTCCTGGAATGCATCTGAACCAAGCAATTTGCTGGATACCTGGCCTGTAATGCAGACTAGTGGTGTTGAATCCAATAAGGCGTCTCCAAGCCCGGTAAACAGGTTTGTTGCTCCTGGCCCTGAGGTGGCCATGCATACGCCTGTTTTGCGCAGAGCCCTGGCATATCCTTCCGCAGCATGGATTGCACCTTGCTCATGCCTGGTCAGTATATGCCTGATCTGGTCCGCATAGTCGTAAAGTGCGTCATAGACTGGCATGATAGCCCCTCCGGGATACCCAAAAACCGTATCTACCCCCTCATTTAAGAGACATTGCAGGACAGCATGTGCACCAGTCATTTTCTTTTTGACAGTGCCTGTATTGTACTTCTTGTTTTTTGTTAGTGTATCCATAAATTTATAAATCGTCAGTAACACAGCCGTTGCTGGCAGATGAAACAATGTGCCTGTATTTTTTTAAAAACCCTTTAACCGGTTGAACTTTTGGTCTCCACGTACTTTTTCGATCTTCGAGTTCGACATCCGGAAGATTGACCTCAATCCTGTTTGCGGAAACATCAATTATAATTGTATCCCCGTCTTTCAGGAGGGCAATAGGTCCACCGGAATACGCTTCGGGAGTAACATGACCGACTACAAAACCGTGAGTGCCACCCGAAAAACGGCCATCCGTGATCAATGCCACTTTGCCACCAAGGCCGGCACCCATGATGAGTCCTGTCGGCTTGAGCATTTCCGGCATTCCCGGAGCACCCTTGGGTCCCGAATATCTTATAACGATCACACTTCCAGGTTCGATTGCATTTTGCTCAATAGCTGTATTCGCCTCGTATTCCGAATCAAAAACACGTGCCTTGCCTTCGAAACGCAACCCCTCCTTCCCCGTGATCTTGGCCACCGCGCCTTCAGGGGCAAGGTTGCCATACAATATCTGGAGATGTCCGCTTTGCTTTATAGGATCATTCACAGAATGAATGATTTTTTGCCCCGCACCCAAAGAAGGTATGGCATCGAGGTTCTCCTCGATGGTTTTTCCGGTCACTGTCATGCAGGATCCGTCGATTATTTGCTCAGTGAGTAAAAGTTTCATAACTGAAGGAATACCCCCTGCCCGATGCAGGTCTGTCATCACATATTGCCCACTGGGTTTTAAATCAGCCAGGTAGGGTGTGTCATCACTAATACGCTGAATGTCATCCAGGGAAAACTGTATGTCAAAGGCTTTTGCAATTGCTAAAAAGTGTAACACGGCATTGGTCGATCCTCCCAGGACTACAACCAATCGCATGGCATTTTCCAATGCCATTCTGGTCACGATATCCCTTGGTTTGATATCATTTTCCAGAAGTAGCCTAATGGCTTTGCCAATCTTGTGAACTTCTTCATTTTTTTCTGTACTGACTGCAGGATGAGAAGCGTTTCCAGGCATGGACATACCCATTGCCTCAATTGCTGAAGCCATCGTATTGGCGGTAAACATTCCACCACAAGCACCTGGCCCTGGACAAGCCTTCAGGATGACCTCATCAAGTTCTTCTTTTGATAAATTGCCCGATATATGCTCTCCGAGCGCCTCAAATGTGGAGATGATTGTGAGATCTTTTCCCTTATGGCATCCCGGCGCGATTGAGCCACCGTAAAAAATAAGACCAGGCCTATTCAGCCGGCCCATAGCCATCATGGCTCCCGGCATATTTTTATCACAGCCCACTACTGCCACAAGGGCATCATACCATTGAGCGGACATAACTGTCTCAATTGAATCTGCAATGATATCCCTGGAAGGAAGCGAATATCTCATCCCGTGTGTTCCCATTGAAATACCGTCACTTACCCCTATCGTGTTGAAAACAAGCCCCACCAAATCCTGACCATTAATATCATCACGAATACTTGAAGCAATAGCATTCAAATGGATATTGCATGGATTGCCTTCCCACCCGGTACTCGCTATACCTACCTGTGGCTTGGCCAAATCCTCACGGGACAGACCAATGGCATGCAGCATTGCTTTAGCAGCAGGCTGCGTGGGATCTTGAGTTACGTATTGACTGTATTTGTTCAACTTCTTCATCGCCTTCATTTTTCTGACCCAAGAGATGCCGGGATGGTCCCTGATTGAGTCAATTTATCTTGCAGTTCAAAACATACGGCATCACCTGCTTCGGAACATTTACATGGGGCATCACGAAAAATATCTTCAGTCGCCACCCCTTTTTTCAAGCACGAATTGACCGCATCCACTATAGCGTCTGATACGGCGGTCAATTGAAATGCTCTGTACATCATTGCAAGTGAAAGAATCATTGCAAATGGATTAGCAATATCCTTGCCAGCAGCCTGCGGATAGGACCCGTGGACAGGTTCATAAAGCCTGGATGAATGGCCCATTGAGGCAGATGGCAACAAACCTAGGGAACCAGATATCACACTGGCTTCATCACTGAGAATGTCCCCAAACATATTCGAAGTAAGGATGACATCAAAACGAGCGGGGTTCACGATGACCTGCATCGCAGCATTGTCAATAAACATGTAATCCACCAATACGTCAGGGTAGTCTGCCTTCATGGCGTCAACTGTCTTTCTCCAGAGACGTGAAGTTTCAAGCACATTGGCTTTATCGACTAGCGTAAGTTTCCGATGCCGGCCTCTGGCTGCTTCGAATGCCAATTTTGCTATCCGCTTTATCTCTTCGACGCTGTACAGGCAGGTATCTGCGGCTACATCACCTTTTGTCCATTTGTCATTAAAATAGATACCCCCAGTGAGTTCCCTGTAGATTACAAAATCCACACCTTGGATCACATGCTCTTTCAAAACAGAGAGATGCTGAACCCCTTCGAAAATTTTAATGGGCCTGATATTGGCATATAGACCCAACGATTTCCTCAAATTCAGTAAGCCATCTTCCGGACGGACAGGCGCATCGGGATTATTATCATATTTAGGATCACCAATAGCTCCGAGAAGAATGGCATCCGCAGCTTCACATTGATCAAGCGTACTTTGTGGAAGAGGGTCGCCAGTCGCATCAATAGCCGTTGCTCCAATCAGACCTTTCGAGTAGGTCACCTGAAGACCAAGGGATTCATTGACCATCTCCATGACTTTGATGGCCTCGCGCATGACCTCCGGCCCTATCCCATCTCCTTCGAGTACAACTATATGCTTGTGAAACCCCTCCATCAGAATAAGCTATGATTTTCTTCAAAGGATGTAATCTCATTATCAAGGCTTAGAAGAAAGTCTACATCATCGTAGCCATTCAGTAAACATTGCTTTTTATACAGGTCTATTTCAAAATCCCTTATCCATGAGGTTCCTTCCACTTTGATTTGTTGGTCAGGGAGATCAACGGTAAGCCGAGTGGAAGGCACTTGTTCAATGTACGAGAAAAGTACCTGAAGGTCCTGTTCACTCACCTGGACTGGGAGAATCCCGTTGTTCAGTGCATTTCCTCTAAAGATATCGGCAAAATAACTTGAGACAACAACTCTGAACCCATAATCTGCAAGGGCCCAGGCTGCATGTTCGCGACTTGAGCCACAACCAAAATTCTTGCCGGCAATGAGTATTTCTCCTCGGTAAATGGCGTTGTTTAAAACAAAATCCCTCACGGGTTCGTCGTTTTGGTCATAACGCCAGTCATAAAAAAGATATTTACCAAAACCCTCTCGGCTGACATTCTTTAAATAACGCGCAGGTATGATTTGATCTGTATCCACATGTTCAATCGGAATCGGCACAGCGGTTGAAGTGAGGATGTCAAATTTCTTCATGGTTCATCATTTTTCGTACATCGGTAATTTCACCTGTAATTGCTGCGGCTGCAGCCATAAGTGGACTTGCCAGGATTGTTCTGGCACCCTGTCCCTGTCTGCCCTCAAAATTCCTGTTGGACGTGGACATACAATATTCTCCACGTGGAATTTTATCTTCATTCATCCCAAGACACGCTGAACACCCGGGTTGTCTGAATTCAAATCCAGCTGAATCGAAGATTTCATGCAAGCCTTCTTTTCGCGCCTGCTCTTCAACATTCTTTGAACCCGGTACAATAAATGCTTTGATATCCCTGAATTTTCGTTTACCTTTTACAAAGGATGCAACAATACGCAAATCCTCAATCCTGGAATTTGTACAGCTCCCTATAAATATATGCTGGATCTTTTTACCCTCAAGTTTCTCACCCGGCCTGAAACCCATGTAGTCAAGTGACTTCCTAAAGTGATCATGACCGGAAGTCGGTATGGGATGACTGATGGGTATGCCCATCCCCGGATTCGTTCCAAAAGTGACCATGGGCTCGATAACACTGGCGTCAAAGTAGATGTCCTTGTCAAAACGAGCATTCCGATCAGTGCAAAGGGTATTCCAATAATCTACAGCCCGATCAAATGCTTCTTCCCTGGGTACATATTCTTTATCCCTGAGATAGGTATAAGTCTTGTCGTCTGGAGCGATCATGCCACCCCTGGCACCCATTTCAATACTCATATTGCAGACTGTCATCCTTCCTTCCATCGTCAGTGACCGGATAGCCTGACCTGCATATTCAACAAAGTACCCAGTGGCTCCTCCAGTCGTCAATTCAGCGATGATGTGCAATATTATATCCTTTGCGCTTACACCCCTCTGAAGCTTTCCGTCAATAGTGATCCTCATCGTTTTGGGTCTTTGTAGAATCAGGCATTGTGTGGCAAACACCTGCTCAACCTGGCTGGTGCCTATTCCAAAAGCAATATTCCCCAATGCCCCGTGAGTGGATGTATGGCTGTCGCCACACACAATGGTCATGCCTGGTAAAGATAACCCAAGTTCAGGGCCAATAACATGGACAATTCCTTGTTTTGAGTGTCCCAGGCCAAATAACTCCACACCAAAATCAGCACAATTTTCTGTCAATGTGGCCACCTGATGTCTTGAAAGGGGTTCTGCGATTGGCAAATGTTGATTCACCGTGGGTACATTATGATCGGCTGTGGCAATTGTCCTGTCCGGACACCTTATCCTGAGACCACGCTGCTTTAGTGCGCTAAAGGCCTGGGGACTCGTTACTTCATGTATATAGTGCCTGTCTATATAAATAACATCTCTTTTCCCATCAAGAGATTTAACGACATGTGCATCCCATACTTTGTCAAACATTGACTTTCCCATAGCTTATTTTTCAAATGAGAGCGAAATGACTGGACAACAGGGTATAGAGCTGATCATCCTTCACCTCTTTCTGCTTATCGGCCAATTGGATGAACTTCTTGTAGGCAAAATCGAGGTCGTCTTTTCCAAGATTGAATCCGATATCCTTGGCTTTGTAGGCCAGGGCTGCCCGTCCGCTGCGAGCAGTTAATACAATTGCAGACTTGTCCACACCCACATCAAGAGGATTGATGATTTCGTAGTTCTCCCTTCTTTTTATGACACCATCCTGATGGATGCCTGATGAATGGGCAAAGGCATTTTCTCCTACTATCGCTTTATTGGGTTGGACCGGCATGCACATGCTATCAGAGACCATAGTGCTTGCGGGCTTCAGATATCGTGTATTTATTCCTGAATAAAATCGGTCGTCGTATTTTTGTCTCAGGATCATGACCACCTCTTCCAAAGCCGTATTTCCGGCCCTTTCGCCTACCCCATTTATAGTGCATTCAACTTGCCTTGCGCCATTTTCAACACCTGCAATGGTATTGGCCGTGGCTAATCCCAGGTCATTGTGGCAATGCGTACTGATCACCGCATTGTGAATACCTTTCACATGATCTCTCAGGTATCTGATTTTCTCACCGTACTCTTGAGGAAGGCAATACCCAGTTGTATCCGGGATATTAACAACAGTGGCTCCGGCTTTGATTACAGCCTCGATTACAGAAGCGAGATAGGCATTTTCTGTTCTGCCGGCATCTTCCGCATAGAATTCGACGTCTTCGACAAAAGTCTTGGCATATTTCACAGCTTTCACAGCCCTGTCCACGATGTCCTGCCTTGATGATTTAAACTTATACCTGATGTGTACATCAGATGTGCCTATTCCCGTATGTATTCGGGGCCTTTTAGCTTCGATGAGGGCCTCAGCAGCAGTCCTGATATCATTTTCTACCGATCTCGACAAGGCACACACTGTGACATCATTGACTACCCGGCACACCTCACGCACCGCATTAAAGTCTCCCGGGCTGGATATCGGGAATTTCTTGGGCCACCTCACGGTACAGAGCCTGCGCACCTGGGGCGCCCGGGCTCGGCCACGGCCGCCT
>JBFKJL010000034.1:0-14512 GCA_041631795.1 Saprospiraceae bacterium
CAGCAACATCATTACCGGCGATTACACAGTAGGGGAATTGATGACCAGGGATCCAAGGGTTGCCTTGGTTTCCTCCACAGGGAGTACCCGGATGGGTCGAGCTGTTGGCACTGTTGTTGCCCAGCGGTTAGGCCGTTCTCTGCTTGAACTTGGTGGAAATAACGCCATCATTGTCACACCTCATGCAGATTTGAACCTCGTTTTGAGCGGGGCTGTCTTTGGAGCAGTTGGCACCTGTGGCCAACGCTGTACATCGACCCGCCGGCTTATCGTCCATGAAGGTGTTTATGATACAGTGAAAAAAAATCTCAGAAGAGCCTATCGCCAGCTTAAGATCGGCAATCCTCTTGACCCTAAGAATCATGTCGGGCCACTGATTGATACAGGGGCAGTGGAGAATTATAAGGCCGCTCTGAAACAAGTAAAAGAACAAAATGGGCGATTTCTTGTATCGGGAGGTGTGTTGACTGGCAATGGATATGAAAGTGGTTGTTATGTCCGCCCGTGCATTGCCGAGGTCGATCATGATCTCGACATCGTGCACCAGGAAACATTCGCGCCGATACTGTACCTGATAAAATATACGGGTGGCGTTGAAAATGCAATCCACATCCAGAATGAGGTTCCACAAGGTCTTTCCTCGGCGATCATGACCACAAATCTGCGCGAAGCCGAAGTGTTCCTTTCACCGGCTGGTTCAGATTGTGGTATCGCCAACGTGAATATCGGAACAAGTGGCGCCGAAATAGGCGGTGCCTTTGGGGGTGAAAAAGAAACTGGAGGCGGCAGGGAATCGGGATCAGACGCCTGGAAAGCATATATGAGGCGACAAACAAATACGGTCAATTACAGCACTGAGATTCCCCTGGCTCAAGGCATCACATTTAACCTTTAGCCTCCTCCCGGAGCTCGTATACTTTTAACGCCAGGGAAGATATGCCCAGAAGTGTGTCCTGCCTGGAAAACTGTTCGATCTTGATCGTGTAGAGTCCGCGTCGCGGAAAAAAGAAGGATTCCAGCAGGGTAATGTCTATAGCACAGCCCTTACTCCCGCACTGCCCCAGCCAGGCGCCCATAGGACTCGCCAGGGGTATCGAAACGACCGAATTTCTTGTGCTGCCATCCGGGTATATGGTTTCAATGCGCAGATACATATTTTCATAAGAAAAAGATTTTTGATGACCTACGGTCAAAACCAGTTCGTGTAATCCCGTTGTATCATCGACAGGCACCTTGAAAACCACAGCTTCCTCAAATGTCCATCCTGTCGGGGAAATATCACAGGTATCCTCGTATATGGGTTTTGTTCCACAGGAAAACAACCCTGAAATAACCAGGCACCATAACACCCTATTCAAAATAATCTTTCATACGGGCAAAGAAACCCTTTTGGGCTTTCCCTGGTTGCGGTTCAAAACTGGGCATAGCCTTCATCTTCTCCAACAGGTCCTTATCTTCTTTGGATAGCGTCTTGGGCATCCAGATGTTGATGTTGATCAACAGGTCGCCCTTTCCATATGACTGAATGCCGGGCAATCCCTTGTTCCTTAGTCTGAAAATCTTTCCCGCTGGCGTGCCCGGGGGTATTGTAATTTTAACATTCTTGCCAAGCGTCGGGACTTCCCTTGATGTTCCTAAGGCGGCATCGGCAAAATTCAGGAACAGATCGTACATGATATTCTGGCCTTCGCGCGTGAAGTGCTTGTGATTTTTTTCTTCTATAACGATCAGTAGATCTCCCGGCGGTCCGCCATTCCGGCCGGCATTGCCCTTACCACGCATGGACAACTGCATGCCGTGTTCTACCCCGGCTGGAATATCCATCTCTATCATTTCTGTCTGCATCGTGCGGCCTTCCCCCCCACAATGTGTGCACTTTGCCTTTATTTGCTGCCCTGATCCATTACATGTCGGACACACGGCTGTCGTTTGCATCTGGCCCAGGAATGTGCTCTTAACCTGTCGGACATATCCCGAGCCACCACATGTCCCGCAACTTTGCAGTGCTCCCTTGTCTTTGGCGCCTGACCCCCCGCAATGCGTGCACGGAGCCTGTTTTTTTACTTTGATCTTCTTTGTGACACCTTCTGCGATTTCTTCAAGTGTCAGCGACACTTTGATTCTCAGGTTGGAGCCCTTTTGGCCAGTTCTGCGTGTCCTTGTGCGGCCGCCACCGAAAAAGCTTTCAAATGGGCTTCCTGACTCGCCGAAAATATCGCTGAAGTTGGCGAAAATGTCGTCCATGGTCATGCCCCCTGAAAAGCCCCCCATGCCATCAACACCGGCATGCCCATACCTGTCGTACTTGGCTTTCTTATCCGGGTTGTTCAAAACTTCATAGGCTTCCGCGGCCTCTTTAAATTTTTCTTCCGCTTCCTGATCACCCGGATTCCTGTCCGGGTGGTATTTCATCGCAATCTTCCTGTAAGCCTTTTTGATGGTATTCGGGTCCGCGTCCTTGCCTACCCCGAGAATCTCGTAATAATCTCTTTTAGACATATGTGTTCCTTACTTACCAACCACCACCTTGGCGTGCCTGATAATTTTATCATTTAAGTAATAGCCCTTCTCCACTGTGTCAATGATCTTTCCCTTGTCCTTATCCTGCCCTGCGGGAATTTCGGATATCGCTTCATGCAAATCCGGGTCAAAGAGTGTTCCATTCGTCTCCATAGGTTTAAGGCCACGCGCCGCAAGGACATTATAAATCTTATTGTAAACCAATTGTACCCCTTCGCTAAAGACCTCCGATGAGTTATCATCCTCAGCACTTTGCTTTGCCCTGTCAAAATCATCAAGCACGGGCAAAATTGAGATCATGGTATCCTCTGCTGCTGTTTTGAGCAGATCCAGTCGTTCTCTCAGGTTGCGCTTTTTGAAATTTTCAAATTCGGCAAACAACCGCAAATACTTGTCCTTGCTTTCGTTAAGCTCGGCTCTAAGCTCCGAGATCTCTTTTTCCATTTCCCCGATTTTTTTTAAATCCTCCTTGGCAGTGGCCCTGGGGGAATCTTCTTTTTTCTTCCTTCGTGGCATAATTATTTCATTTCGTGATCACAAATTAAGCATCAATTCCTTTGCCACTTCAGATATCAAGACAAATTGTCAGGCTATTGAAGGTTTTCGTCAAGGATGGCAGTGGTTTCATCGTAGGAAAGGTTCGTCCCCAAAATGTTGCCACCGGGACCTAAGAGGTACTTTGTGGGAATTTCTTTTATACCATAAAGCTTTGCCAGTGGTGAATTAAATCTTTCCAACAGGACTATATGGTACGGCCAGATAAGCTGGTCTTTGACCATGGCCGAGAACCAGCGGTCATAATCATTCTCAACGGCCACACTGACGATTTCGAAACCGCCGCCATGCTTGAATGTCTTGTGATTGTATTCGCGATAAAGCTTGACCAGGTTTTTGTTGTCCTTCCTGCAAGGGCCACACCAGGATCCCCAAAAATCCAGCAATACGTAATTGCCCCTTAGATCAGACAACTTAAAAGGGTCACCATTAAACATCTCCATTTCAAAGTCAGGAGCATTCTGCCCTTCCCCGAATTTGGGATTTTTGTAAATTTTATATCCAATAAAACCCATAATTATGAGAACAATGAGGACATTTAATGCTTTATTCATCTCTGTAATTTAGTATAAAGACTCCAATATGTATAGAAAAATTGCCCCTGGAGATATTCCGGTCCGTGATTTCCACCAGTTCTTGCTTGGTTCGGTGGCACCGCGTCCGATTGCCTTCGTCTCGACCGTCGACAAGAATGGAATAGCTAATCTTGCCCCTTACAGCTTTTTTAATGCATTTAGTTCAAATCCGCCTATCCTCGTGTTTTCCTCTAACAGGCGCGTCGTGGACAACTCGACCAAAGACACCCTCGCCAATGTACATGAGACCCAGGAGCTTGTCATCAACGCTGTCAATTACGATATCGTTCGGCAAATGGCCGTATGTTCTGTTGAGTTTCCGCAAGGGATCAGTGAATTCGAAAAATCCGGGCTTACACCCGTTCCTTCAGATCTTGTGAACCCGCCAAGGGTAAAAGAATCCCCGGTTCATATGGAATGTCGGGTCAACGATATCATAACGCTGGGTCACCATGGAGGGGCCGGTCATCTGATTATTTGCGAGGTCCTTCTCATGCATATAAACGAGGGCATTATTGACAGTGCCTCAGGGAGGATCAATCCACATAAAATTGACCTGATGGGAAGGATGGGGCGGTCATACTACGTGCGGGCCAGCGGCGATGCCATAAAAACCATTGTCCAGCCAGTGACAGTGCTGGCCATTGGGTATGACAATCTACCCGATTCCATCAAAGGAAGCGCAGTTTTAACAGGGAATGATCTGGGACAGCTTTCTGGCCTGGCGACCTTGCCAGGGAAAGACGAGGTGCTTTCGCTGGCCGGAACACCCCTGGTTAAAGATCTCGATACAGAAGACATTGACGCCTTCCACATCATTGCAAAAGATGCCCTGGACGACGGAAATGTCATGGAGGCCATGAAAATATGCCTCCTGCCTGTTTACCTGAAGAGTTAAAATCTCATTATAATTTATGTCTATCGTATGTTAAAACGTATCTTTACATATACCATGAATATGCATGTATTTTTTACCCCAAAACGTATATGCTTTTCATGCGCTTAAAAAATATTAACACACAATTATCAATAAAAAGACATGTCAAAAGAAAGGGATGCAAAACTAAAGGCGCTGAACCTTGCCGTCGATAAACTGGAAAAAACTTATGGAAAAGGTGCTGTTATGAAGCTTGGTGATAAAAAGGTCGTCAATGTTGATACCATATCCACCGGGTCTCTTGGCCTCGATATCGCCCTCGGCATCGGGGGATTTCCGCGGGGCCGGGTGGTAGAGATCTACGGTCCGGAATCATCCGGTAAAACAACACTGGCCATACACGCCATCGCTGAATGCCAGAAGGCCGGAGGTATTGCTGCATTTATTGACGCTGAACATGCCTTTGATAAAACCTATGCTGAGGCCCTTGGCGTCGATACGGAAAACCTGCTGATCTCCCAGCCGGACAATGGCGAACAGGCCCTTGAAATAACAGAGCACCTGATTCGCTCCGGGGCCATCGATATTATTGTTATTGACTCAGTGGCCGCGCTCACACCCAGAAGCGAAATAGAAGGTGAAATGGGGGACTCCAAAGTTGGCCTTCAGGCCAGGTTAATGTCGCAGGCGCTCCGGAAGCTGACAGGAACCATCGGAAGAACAGGATGCTGCTGTATCTTTATCAATCAGCTGAGAGAAAAAATTGGTGTCATGTTCGGCAATCCGGAGACAACAACAGGGGGTAACGCCCTGAAGTTTTATTCTTCAGTCCGCATCGACATCCGGAAATCCGGGAGTTCCATAAAAGACAAAGATGGAAACATCGTCGGAAACCCCACGAAGGTCAAGGTCGTCAAGAACAAGCTGGCGCCCCCATTCAGACTTGCCATGTTTGATATCACTTTTGGCGAAGGCATATCCAAAACAGGTGAGATCATCGACCTCGGGGTAGATAATGATATCATTCAAAAGAGTGGTTCTTGGTACAGCTATGAAGGAACAAAGATCGCACAAGGCCGTGAAGCCGCCAAACAATTTCTTCTTGACAACCCGGAGGTTTCTGATGAGATAGAATCCAGGATCAAGGCCCGCTATATTCATTCAAGCACTGATGAACAACCCGAAACGGAAACCGTTTCTACAGAAAATGGCCAGGGTAAAGAGGTTTAATTACAAACGCACTTGACAAAAGTCCCGATTTCTTCTCCCTGGGAGACCTTGATGAGATTGTCCTCTTTATTGATGTTGAAAATTCGAATGGGAATATTGTTTTCGTGACACATGGTAAAGGCCGTCATGTCCATTATTTTCAGGTTATTTTGAATAACCTCGTTAAATGAGATTTCTCTATACATAACGGCATCCGGATCTTTCTCGGGGTCAGCTGAATAAATGCCGTCAACACGGGTCCCTTTTAAAATGATATCGGCGTTGATTTCACTGGCACGCAGCGCTGCCGCTGAATCTGTTGTGAAATAGGGGCTGCCCGTTCCAGCACTAAAAATGACAACGCGGCCCTTTTCCAGGTGTCTTATGGCCCGTCGACGGATATAGGGCTCCGCAATTTCAACCATTTCAATGGCGGATACAAGGCGTGTAAAGACGCCAAAGTTTTCCAGCTCGCTTTGAAGCGCCATTCCATTTATTATCGTCGCCAGCATACCCATGTAATCCCCCTGAACGCGCTCTATGCCACTTTCCTGGGCCTGAAGTCCCCTGAAAATATTGCCGCCACCAATGACCACAGCGGTTTCTACACCTGCATCTACGATCTTTTTAATCTCTCGAGCATAATGAATCAGTTTATCCGGATCTATACCAAACTCCTTCCTTCCCATGAGGGATTCTCCACTTAGTTTGAGTAATACGCGCTTGTATTTTACGGCCATGAAAGTTTTTTTTAAAAAAAAAGCGGCTCAAATGAACCGCTTTAAGTTTTATCCTAATTTAATGTGTTTGAATCCGGTGACTGTCAAATCGGGATGCACACTTTGCAGGTATGCCCCCACATTCTGCTTGCTGTCCTTGACGTAAGCCTGGTTCAACAATGTATTTTCTTTGAAAAATTTGTTGAGCTTGCCCAATGCAATTTTTTCAAGCATCGCTTCTGGCTTGCCTTCCTGTTTTGCGATGTCCATTCCAATTTCAATCTCCTTGTCTACAATCTCCTTGGGAACACCATCTTTGTCGATGGCGACAGGATGCATTGCGGCTATTTGCATGGCGACATTCTTCCCGGCTTCAAAGACATCGGCATCATCCATATTGAGTGCCGCGACAACCCCTGATCTGTATCCCATGTGAATATACGGCACAACCTGTCCGCCGTTCTGGGCGCGTATGATTCCATAATCGGTCAATTCCAGTTTTTCTCCAATGACACCGATTTGCTCAGTGATCTTTTCTCCTATCGTCAACCCATCCTGGAAAGATGTGGCGAGGAGATCATCAGTGCTGGCCGCACCATCTTGTAATGCGATGTCAGCAAATTTCTTGGCCAGTTCAATAAAGCTGTCTGTTTTGGCTACAAAGTCTGTTTCGCAGCTGAGCCTTAATACGACGCCTGTTTTCTTATCGCTGGAGGTCTGGGCAATTACCACTCCTTCCTTGGCTTCCCTGTCAGCGCGTTTTGCAGACAACTTTTGACCCTTTTTGCGCAATATTTCAATGGCCTTTTCAAAATCTCCTTCAGCTTCCTGAAGTGCTTTTTTACAATCCATCATCCCTGCACCTGTTTGGTCTCGGAGCTTTTTTACATCTGATGCTGAAATAGTTACAATACTCATTTATAGTTTTTTAATTATGAATGAATTAAGCTTGAGCCGTGGCCTTATTATCTTCCTTCATTTTCTTCCTGTCCTCAAGACCTTCTTTTACGGCAGAAGCCATACAATTCGCGATTAATTTAATTGATTTTGACGCATCATCATTGGCCGGAATCGGGAAATCAACAAGCGTGGGGTCAGAATTGGTATCTACAATGCCAAAGATCTTGATGCCCAATTTTCTCGCCTCAGCAATAGCTATGTGCTCGTGGTGAATGTCCACAACAAAAATAGCCGCAGGCAACCTGTTGAGATTGGCGATGCCCCCCAGAACTTTTTCAAGTTTGTTCCTTTCTCTTGTCAACGTCAGCCTCTCTTTTTTGGTAATACTGGTCACATTGCCGTCTGCCAGCAGTTTGTCAATGTTGTTCATTTTCTTGACAGACCTCTTGATCGTGGCAAAATTTGTCATCATTCCACCAAGCCACCTTTCAGTAACATATGGCATTCCTACAGATCTCGCAGCATTTGCCACAATGTCCTTTGCCTGTTTCTTTGTAGCAACAAACATGACCTTGCGACCGCTCTTGGCAACCTGCCGAATAGCATAATAGGCTGATTGCGTGTTTTCGATTGTCCTGTTGAGATCAATGATGTGTATCCCCTTCCTCTCCATAAAAATATATGGCAACATTTTGGGGTTCCATTTTCTTTTCATGTGACCCAGATGTGCCCCTGAATCAAGCAGTTCTTTATATGTAGGTACAGACATTATATTAAATTGGTGTTATTCTGAAAATATTATCTCTTTGAAAACTGGAAACTCTTTCTCGCCTTGGGTTTTCCATATTTCTTGCGCTCGACAACTCGCGCGTCACGCGTCAGGTACTTTTTATCCTTTAGCGGCTTCTTATAGTCCTCGTTCACCTTAACAAGGGCTCTTGCGAGAGCAAGCCTGATGGCTTCTGCCTGGCCTTTAAATCCGCCGCCTTTCACATTGACCTTAACGTCAAACTCCTTGTCCGCAGAAACCGTATTGAACGGATCCACGATGTTGTACTGGATATTGGCTTGCGGAAAATATACCTTGTAGTCCTTGCCATTAATCGTTATGTTGCCGCTGCCCTTGGAGAGATACACTCGGGCGACGGATGCCTTTCTTCTTCCTATCGTATTAATAACTTCCATATCTTAAAAATTAAACGGTTCAGGTTTTTGTGCAGCATGCGGGTGGGTGGGCCCTTCGTATACGTACAATTTCTTAAACATCTGCCGGCCAAGCCTGTTTTTGGGCAACATGCCTTTGACGGCGTTCTCAATGATAAAATGTGGCTTTTTCTCCATCATTTGCTTTGCAGTATGGCTTTTTTGCCCCCCGGGATATCCGGAATAAGACTGGTACTCCTTAACATTGAACTTGTTTCCCGTAAAGCGCACCTTTTCGGCATTCACAATGATCACATAATCCCCCGTATCGACATGGGGCGTATACATAGGCTTATGCTTGCCTCTCAACACAGTCGCAATCTTGCTGGCAATCCGCCCCACTACTTCTCCATCTGCATCAAGAACAAACCAACGCCTCTCGACTTCAGTGCTTTTGGCAGATTTCGTTTTGTAACTTATGGTATTCACAACTATAATTTTTAAGATTAATTCGCTTTTTTAGAAGCGGTGCAAAAGTATGTTTCTTTTGTTTTGAAAACAAGGTTTATCCCCTGATTTTTTTACACCCCCCCTTATAACTCGTTGAAAAACAGGAAAAAAATCGCACAAAATCACAAAAAGTCAGCGCTGGCCCAAAAGGATTGATGAAAAATATGATGTTATCCGGGCTTTAATTCCAAATTCTCATGTATTCCTGACAGCGCACATCTTCGGTCATGAGCCCGGTCATTGCACTGTGATTCTCGTCAGTGTAAATAGCCATAAAATAAAAAGAAGATGGCTGAACACAATCGGATTCAAATGACACCCGGCAAAAATATTCTCCATTGGTCTCCGCGGATTTTAGGCATCCTGGCTATTCTTTTTCTAAGCTTGTTTGCCCTTGATTCTTTCGGGCCCGGTTTGACGCTATGGCAACAAATCGGGGCTTTTCTCATACACCTCATCCCTTCTTTTGTTTTGTTGATAATGCTTCTCATCGCCTGGAAATGGGAATTGATCGGCGGTATTTTATTTATTTTGATCGGGCTCGGGTTTACTCCCGTCGTTTTCATTCACAATTACAAAATGAACCAGTCAGTTTTGGGAAGCCTCACAGTCATCCTGATCATTACAATTCCTTTTATCGTTGTTGGAATCCTGTTTGTCCTGAACCACAACAAAAAGAAGGGACATTCTGAACTATGATAATGAAACCTTGGACGCGTCGAAATTATCTTCCCACATGAACCAGTAAAACAGAGATATCAGATGGAGACACACCACTGATCCGTGTGGCCTGGCCAATTGTTCGCGGCTTAATGAGGCTTAGTTTTTCCCTGGCCTCAGCACTCAGGGAGGCAATGGCGTGATAATTCATCGTGGGATAGAGCTTCACATCTTCAAGCCTGTTCATTTTATCGGCCATTTCTTTCTCCTTTAAAATATAACCCTCGTATTTGATGTCTGTTTGCGCAAGATCCCTGATCTCCATGTCATAATTATCAAGGAAAGCGGCAAGGGGTGGGAAAGCTTTTTCCAGGTCCTTCTGAAGCACCCCCGGTCGTGCTATTATACTCTTTAATTTGACCTTTTGTGACAACGGCGAAGATCCTATACTTTCCAGGTACCCATTGACCTGGTCTGGTGCAATGCTTGTCGTTTGATAAAACCTTCGGATTTTATTGATCGCTTCCTCTTTGTCCCCTGCTCTTTTAACGCGTTCTTCCATTCCACCCACGCCCGCCTCACTGGCCTTCCTTGTGAGCCTGAGGTCTGCATTGTCCTGGCGCAGCAAGATCCTGTATTCAGCACGAGAAGTAAACATGCGGTAAGGCTCTTTTGTCCCTTTGTTGATCAGGTCGTCGATCAATACACCGATGTATCCCTCTGATCTATTGACGATAAAAGGCGCCTGGTCATGGATCTTCAAATGGGCGTTCATCCCTGCAATGTATCCCTGGGATGCCGCTTCTTCATAACCCGTTGTGCCATTGATCTGGCCGGCAAAAAAGAGGTTGTCGACGAGCTTAGTCTCCAGGGAAATATCCAGCTGGGTAGGTGGAAAAAAGTCGTATTCGATGGCATATCCCGGGCGAAACATCTTTGCGTTTTCAAAGCCCCTGATCTTTCTCATGGCCCTATACTGAACATCTTCCGGGAGAGAAGATGAAAATCCATTGACATAGATCTCACAGGTGTGACGCCCTTCGGGCTCCACAAAAAGCTGGTGTCTGTCGCGTTCGGCAAAACGATCAATCTTATCCTCAATGCTTGGACAATACCTCGGCCCTGTTCCCCGAATTCGCCCGTTGAACATCGGCGACCTGTCAAATCCTGTTTTGAGGATGTCGTGAACTTCGCGTGATGTATACGCAATATGACAGGGAATCTGCTCTTTCAGCTCTGGAGTATTCACAAAAGAAAACCTGCCCGGGTCGTCATCCCCTGGCTGCACTTCCATCTGTTTCCAGTCCAGGGACCTCCCATCAACGCGCGGAGGTGTACCGGTTTTCATTCTTCCGGATTCAAAGCCCATGCCAGTGAGTTGTTCGGTTATTCCCCGGGCTGCTCTTTCTCCGGCTCGGCCACCTCCAAATTGCTTTTCACCAATATGAATAATGCCATTCAGAAATGTGCCATTGGTCAGAATGACGGCCTTGCTCTTTATTTCCAGTCCCATACCTGTGACGACTCCTCTACATCTTCCTTCCCGAACAAGGATGCCCGTGACCATCTCCTGCCAAAAATCTATCCCTGGATGTGCTTCTAGCATTTGCCGCCATTTTGCAGCAAATTCCATGCGATCGCTCTGTGCGCGGGGACTCCACATGGCAGGCCCCTTGGATCTGTTGAGCATCCTGAACTGGATCATGGTATGATCCGTTACAATGCCGGAATACCCGCCAAGCGCATCAATTTCCCTGACAATTTGCCCCTTGGCAATACCACCCATCGCCGGGTTACAGCTCATTTGGGCAATGGTCTGCATATTCATTGTCACCAGCAAAACACGAGAGCCCATTCGGGCGGCAGCAACTGCAGCTTCGCTCCCGGCGTGCCCGGCACCAACGACTATTATGTCATACTCCTGAAACATCGTGGCGCAAAATTAGAATAAAATCAACATTTGCGCTTTCGTTCGCCTGACAAGATGCTCAATGTCCTTCATGTGTTAGGCGGCAATAATTGTTCTTATCTTTACTCCTCTAATCAGATAAGGATGAAAAGGCAGATCTTAAAAACTCAGCAAAAGGCTCTCGAAATTAATCTCGATAAAACATTGTACGGGACTTTTGCTGAGATTGGCGCAGGACAGGAAGTTGCCCGCAATTTTTTCCAGGCAGGAGCAGCGGCAGGGACTATAGCAAAAACAATGTCTGCCTATGATAAAACCTACTCCGACGCCATCTACGGAGAGGAAAAATCGGGCCGTTATGTCTGCGAATCCCGCCTTATCAAAATGCTGGACCATGAGTACCGCCTTATGGAGGAGCGGTTAACATACCAAATGCCCGATACAAACTTTTTTGTGTTTGCTGACACGATTGCAGCCATAAACTACCAGAAAACAATAAAGGGCCAGGGCTGGATGGGTGTGCGTTTCCAGATGACTCCCGACGGCCCGGCAAATGATTTGCACCTCCACGTCAAAATGAAAGACAATACCAGTCACCTGCAAAAAGAGGCCATTGGCATGCTTGGTGTCAACATGATCTACGCGTGCTACCGGTATACAGATGACATGGATGTTTTTACCCAATCCCTCCTTGACAACCTCTGGGGCCGTGTGGAAATCGACATGGTCCGGATCGTGGGAGAGGATTTTGACCATGTCGACAACAGGTTGTTGAGTTTCTATACCGTCAAAAATGGACTGTCTCCCGTGGCTATTTTTGATAAAAACAAAAAAAGCGTGCATGCCTCTGAATTCCTCTGGAAAAAAGAACTGATCGTTGTCCGGGGACACTTCCGCCCACCCACAAAGGTTACCCTCGATGCTTTCGAATCAGCTTACAAGCAATTTATCCAGGAAGAGGCTTCAGACAAAAACCGCGTCCGTATTATTGCTGAAATAACGCTCGACTACCTGGAACTCGACGGGCATATAGACGAAAAAGATTACATCGCCCGTGCAGAGATGTTAAATGCCCTGGGCTATAATGTCATCATATCTAACTGCGCCAACCACGAAAAACTGATCGAATACCTTTCAGATTACAGGATCAACAACCTCGGGCTTGTCATTGGCGTCCGGGAACTTTCAGAAATCATAAAAGAAAAGTACTTCAACAACCAGGACGGTCGTTTGCTCATTGCCTTTGGCGAATTGTTTAACCGCCATATCACCGTATATGTTTATCCGGCTATCATGGAAGAACCCGGCAGGCTGACAACAGCCAAAACGCTCATGGTCCCCGATGGCATTCACTTTTTGTACAAGCACCTGGTGGACAACAGGCAGATCGTTGAAATTGAAGGATATGATGAATCATTGCTCAACATAATGCCCTGGAAGGTTCTCGAATCCATAAAGCAGGGGGACACGTACTGGGAAAATGTCATTCCTCAGCCATTGGTGGAACTTATCAAGAAAAACAAATACTTTGATTACAATTCAAAACAGCTGGATCTTGCGCAATAATTTTCCCGGAATTCTTTTCATGACATTATGTGTCATTTTAGTCCTGGCTTGTCAAAACGGCACACCCGACCAAAAGGCTCTCGACACAACAGAAGAACCTGTAGACACGATCTCGGATGAACAACTCAACTTTTTATTGGGCCACTTTAATCCTGTGGAACACCGTGATTTCGTAGAAATTGCCGAACCTCATGCAGATCGGCCAGGTCGCCTCATGCATAAAGAAGCCTACAGTGCATTCATTCAAATGTACGATGCCGCCCACCTGGCCGGAATTGACCTAAAGATCATTTCAGCGGCACGTAACTTTGATTATCAAAAAGGCCTGTGGGAAAAAAAGTGGACAGGGCAGACAAAACTCAGTGGCGGGGTGGATGCTTCGGTGGCTTTTCCCGATCCCATCGGGCGGGCCCTGAAGATCCTTGAATTCAGTGCTATGCCCGGAAGCAGCAGACACCACTGGGGGACAGATATTGATGTTAACAGTTTTGAAAACAGCTGGTTTGAATCCGGCAAGGGATTGAAGCTCTATAATTGGCTCGCCGAAAATGCTGCGCAATTCGGATTTTGCCAGCCCTATACCAAAAAAACCGACGCCCGCCCACACGGATATAATGAAGAAAAATGGCATTGGTCCTATGTGCCACTTGCAAAAACCCTGACCCTAATGGCACAAAAGCACATGAATGATGATTTGCTCACCGGATTTTTAGGCTGTGAGGTCAGTGACTCAATAGGAATTGTCAAAAACTATGTCCTTGGGATAAACAAAGACTGTCTCTTGGCATTTAATCATCATTGATCATTTAAATATTCTTACATGGCACTTACTGAATCAAACATGCTTCCTCTGGGTACTTCTGCCCCGGATTTTAATCTTCCGGATGCCGCTAGTGGCACATCCATCGGTTACCAGGATATTCGCGGACAAAAGGCCACAGTCGTCATGTTTCTATGCAATCACTGTCCTTATGTCATTCACGTCAATCCGGAAATTGTCCGGATCGCCAAAATGTACCGCAAAAAGGGCGTTGGATTTGTTGCTATTTCTTCTAATGATATCAAGAATTATCCCGATGACAGCCCGGACAAAATGAAGATCGTCGCGAGGGTACTCCAATACCCTTTCCCCTATCTGTATGATGAAAGCCAGAATGTCGCCCGGGCATACGATGCGGCTTGTACCCCGGACTTTTATCTGTTTGACAGCAAGGATGTTTTAAGATACCGCGGCAGGCTCGATGGCAGTCGCCCCGGCAACAATGAGCCCCTTTCTGGATCGGATTTGCGTGCAGCCCTAGATGCTGTTCTCTTTGGGTTTGATGAAATTCAACCCCAGTTGCCCAGCGCCGGTTGTAATATCAAGTGG
>JBFKJL010000035.1:0-14432 GCA_041631795.1 Saprospiraceae bacterium
GCTGAAAGGGCAAAGTGCGGCATCCCGACTAGGCGTAGCCTGCGTCGGGGCTGAAAGGGCAAAGTGCGGCATCCCGACTAGGCGTAGCCTGCGTCGGGGCTGAAAGGGCAAAGCTCAAAGCTGATAGTGTTTTCTGGACGGTATCCGCCAAGCTATGCTCCGTCGGGGCTCAAAGAAAAACAGGAGGATCAAGTCATGGGCATCTTGAACCGTTTTTAACCTAAACAACGCTGAAGCATGGCGATCCAACCCCGCCCTGTCCCTTCGACCGCAGTGGAGAAGACTTCAAATCTGAGCAGCACAATCTTAATGCAAGGCCTTGGACGAAGGCCTAAGCTGACGTGACTAGCTTAAACGAAAAAGCCCTGACTTTTTAAGTGGATACATTATAGAATCACAATTTCAGTTTGGGCAATTTAGACAAGATGGTCCCCAGTTTCATTGCTTTTGTGGAATCACCAGATATTTTCAGGCGTCCCTGGATGAATGCGGTCTGAATGTTCAGTTCGCCTGTGCCAATTCTTAGAAGATGCTGATCAGACACAGTAAAGACCGCATCCGGGTTCCGGGGTTTGGTCTTGGTGATGGAGCCGGGAGAACGGTCCAGGTCAATTTTCCAGACACGAGGCACATCACCTGTCACGTTGAACTGAAAAATGCCGTTCTTGGGTTTGATGAATTCGGCATTGGCTTTGAGCTGTTTTTTAACGTGGGTAAAGAGGGCATCTGATTCAGCCTTGACGCTTTTTGGCTTCTTCGGTTTCTTATGGGTCTTAAGCTTGGAAAGGGCCGCTTCCAGCTCATCAATAGAATCTGTGAGATGCCGGGTAAACACCTTGAGATCAGGGATGGAATTGGCATCAGATGTGGGGCTGATGGTCATTCCGCCGTTATAACTAAAGACTGTAATGATGAGGCCCATCCCATCAACAATGGGAGCCATACCCATTATGGAGTGCAATTTGTGGCCATTGAGGTAAAGGGGGAACTGAGGGCCCGGAACATTGGTGATGGTACAGTTGAACACCGGTTGATGCATTTCAGAAATGTTAAAGCGTGAGTACAGGCGAGCTGCCTGGTTGGCGATCCCGAAAGGAACGGCTTCGGCCATGTTGGCCAGGGTTGCTGCACCAATGGCGTCCTGATAGATTTTTTCACGCACCGCATTTTCATGGATAGTGTGCAGCCGCTCGATGGGATCCTCAATATCCGTGGCAAGCCTGACAAGCATTGACGAAAGATTATTGCCCTCAGCATTGTCGCCATTGCCTGAACGTGTGGAAATCGGCACCATGGCCACCAGCGGATTTAGAGGCAATTGTTCTTTTTCCTTCAAGTACTTTCTGAGAGCACCTGCACATATAGCGAGAATGATATCATTTAAGGTTGTGTCCATGACCCTTTTCATAGCCTTCATACGACTCAATTCGACTGTCACGGAATTCCATGTCCGCATTGGTGAAATGAGACCATTGATTGGTGTTGACGGTGCCGTGAATGGTGCTGTGGGCAACTTGGCTTTTTTAACACGCGTGATCATGCCCGTTTTGAATGAGGCCATGAGCGCTTCACTGATCAGTTTCGGAAATTTTAAAGGTTTTTCGACGAAGCTCAGGGTACTTTTCAGCATCACACCCAATTCGTTGGGCAAGGGCTTGGGATTGTAAGGCTGGGGGTCCGGAATGGGTTTTTTCTCGGGTGAAAAGTCGAACAAGAGGCTAAGAATGCCAGCACCGCCCATGCCATCAACAGCGACGTGATGCATTTTTGAAATCACGGCAACACTGCCTTTAGGAACATTGGGAATATTATTCAGGCCCTCGACGAAGGTGAATGTCCACAGGGGTCTGGAATGATTGAGTGGCTCGCTGAAGATCCTTGCTGCTGTTTTTCGCAATGCCCGCCAATCCCCTGGTTCAGGAAGTCCAATGTGATGCACGTGCATGTCAATGTCGAAATTGGGATCATCAACCCAATAGGGGTAGTCAATACTGAATGGAACATATAGAAGCCTCTGTCGCATCTTTGGGATCATATGCAGACGGGACAATATCGTCGCTCTAAAGGCATCAAAATCCAGGGAGCCTTCAATGATGCCCACGCTGCCTATGTGCATTGGACTTGTCGGCGATTCAATATATAAAAATGCCGCATCCAATCCCGAGATCGGGTTGAGCTCCGATGTTTTGAGTTGATCAATCAGCTTATCTATCACGTGTTTAAGTTTATGAAAAGGCACTCCCCTAAGTCATCGGGTATGTATCTGTGTTCAAAATTGACAAATTCGGATTAAACATACAAGAATGTCAGGCTGATGCCAGTAAATTGGTCTATTTTTATAGCCTGGAAGGGCATTTCAGACCTTTATCAAGTTCATTTTATTGTATAAAACGATTCAACATGGCTAAAAAACAAGAAGAGACGGCTTCTTTTATGATCCGGTTCACCCAGATGATTTTTCATTCAGAGGACGGCGAACCCCAGGTTCAATGGCGTGGAAACATCCGGCATATCCAGGGAGGTGAGGAAAAGCGTTTTTCCCAATTTGATGATGTCGTGACATTTATCCAGAGCAAACTCCAGGATCTGACCATCCAGGCAATGGAAAACAAAACTCCGGAAGAGCAGAAAGGGATTCTTGCAAAGAGCTTTGACATCTGGAAAAAGATGGCTTCTGAGGCGCCTAAAATGGTCGTCGAAACGCTGAAAGATCCCAAAAAACAAGTGGCCCACATCCAGGATCAGATCCAGGACCAGGTCCAGCAGGTCCGGGACGATATCAACCAGAAACTTGAGGCGAGCACATGGATAGGTGCATCCAAAGCTGACAAAGGTGAGATCATTGACAAGATCAATGCCCTGTCCGAAGACGTTTTGGCATTAAGCCAAAAAATAGACAAGCTTTCAAACAAACTGAAATGAAGTGAATGATTTTGCCAAATCGTTAATAGCGCTCAAAGAAAAACGCAATGTGGCAGAAATAATCATCCGGACACTGGGGGCCTTTGAAGTGTACCGCCGGGGCGAGATGGTCAGCGATAAGGAATTTGGACGCGATATCGCAGTCCAGCTTCTACAGTTTTTCATTACATTCAGGCACCGCAGGGCGATGCACAAGGAGCAAATCATAGACAGGCTTTGGCCGGAGCTCGATCAGCGTTCAGGGGAGCAAAATTTCAAGGCGGCCTTGCATGGCCTGAACAAGGTCCTGGAGCCCGATCGAGAAAAGCGTGCACAAGCGGCCTACATCATCCGGCACGGGGCTACCTACCGCCTGAACAATACCACAGTATGGATTGACATCGAAGCCATTGACAGTTTTATTCAAATGGGCAACAAGGCCGTTATAGAATACCATGACCAGGCTGTGGAAGCATATTATGAAGCAATTCAGCTGTACGACGGGATTTACCTGCCCAACAGGCTTTTTGATGATTGGGCCAGTGAGGAGCGAGAAAGGATCCAGTTAATGGTCCTGGGTGCCATGATAGACCTCAGCGCACTATTGGTGAAGACCAATCCCATGGAAAGCGTCAGGATCACCCATGAGGCCCTTCAGATCGATCCAACATGGGAAGATGCTTACCGTATCCAGATGATGGCTTATTTTGAAAAAGGCAACAGGCCTATGGCCATCAAAAGCTATCATGCTTGCAAGGAAATCCTCGAAAAAGAATTCGGTATCGAACCTCTTCCTGAAACAACGCGGTTATTCAAATCTATCACGGCGGCTTAAACTGATCAGCGTGTTTTATTGACCCAGATCCTGAGTTGCTTTGGACCGAGTGACACATCATGTTCTGATCCGCCCTTTAATCGGGTCATGCCTTTATCGCGCACGCCGTTGTATACATCAACTTTTTCATTGGTACCAACAAGTTTCCATGTCCCTTCGGGCAAGTACACATCACGGAATGTAAACCCTGTGTCCCCTGCATTCATCAGAACGAAAACAGTCCGGTCAACGATGTAACCCAGCGTACTTAATTCTTCGGGTGCTATCCACCTGAAGTAATTGTCATCCACAGCATAATCCACGCGAAAGACCTGACCGTAATCTGACATCCGCAACTGATTGAGTCCTTTCCAGAAGGCGTGCATATTGCGATAATCGTTTATTCTTCCGTCAGTGGCTTCCTGTCCTACAGATTCCCAAACGAACTCGTTGGCCTTGCGGTGGTTATAGGTATCCCGGTAACCATGCATATAGATCTTAAAGCCCGCTTTGGTTTCCTTAATGACTTCGCCCAGTGGGGCCAATGCCTTGCTGCGCATGATCTCTGATCCTCCGTGTGTAACGATGGGACCAAGAGAAGTGTACAATAATGTGGCGGCCATTTTATATTCATCCTGGTAGACGCCTTTAAGGCCTTTAAAGCCCTCCATGCCAAACTGGTCTGCCAAGGCGAAATTATCGTGAATATCGAGGTAATTGATACCGCTCAAAGGTGTTTTGTCATCCGGAAATTTATTGGCCAGGCCACGCATGACATTCATCCGCTCATCAAACTTGCCACCGGGCCATCCCCGGTCCTTTTTTTCATCATTCAATTCAAAGACTGGCCCTTTAAACGCATTCCTCGCATCATCCTGAAAAAATGTTATCGGAGAGTCATTTTTATACCAGTCCCAATCCGGATTGCTCTCATAGTCAGGGTCGTTAGACCCTATCCATGCTTCGCCGTAGACGATGACATCCGGCCCCAGTGTTTCCTTGAGCGCTTTGAGTGTTTGCTGATCGATTTGGCCAGCCAGATCGATCCTGAACCCATCGATGCCGAATTCATTGATAAAATGCATACATTGATCGATGAGCCAGCGCTGTGTCATCGGCCTGTTTTCCGTCTTGACCTCGTTTCCATATTCTCCAATGTGATCGAGTTCCCTGGTCCTGTAATAGTACTGTTTGTCCAAGGCATTGAAATTGAAGAAGAATTCATTTCCGTCCATGTTTTCAGCCGTATGATTGGGAACAATGTCGATGATGACCGCAATGCCGTGATTGTGAAAAGCCTGGACAAGATCACGAAATTCGTTGCGTTCTTCCCCCGGGGCTTTACCCTGGGTCCTGTAGCGAGATTCAACAGCAAAAAAATGCGAAGTCCTGTAGCCCCACTGGTAGTTTTCCTCACTGACACCTTGGGCAATCATATAAGGATCGTCCTGAAACGATGCTTTCCAGTCGTCAGTCGGAAAGTGGAGATACTCCTGAACAGGCATCAGGTGAACAACATTGATGCCGAGGTCAAGGAGATAATCAAACCCGATCTTCTCTCCCCGGCTATTGCGTAAACCCGGAGTGATCATTCCTTTGAAGGTACCTTTAAGATCTTCAGGTATGGGGAGTTGGCCTGTGAAGTCCTGGACATGCACTTCATAAGCGATGACATCCTGCATCTTTGGCCTTCCACCTTTCAGTGGAGTCGCCGGTTTGGTGTTTTCCCAAATCCGGGCTTTACCCCATGTGTCATCACTGACTCGCGCATAAGGATCCGTGATATGAACAGGATTTGTTTCATAGAAATGATTGCCCGGATCATCGGATCCGTGAACAGTAAAATCGTAATAAATGCCGTGGAGGTTTTCATCTATTAAGAGCTCCCAGACACCTTGTTCATCTATTTTCATCACTTCTTCACGATAAGCTTTTTTATCATCTTTGCCCTTGTACAGGTAGCATACGACCTTTTCCGCCCTGGGGGCGAAGATTCTGATAATTGTCGAATTGCCTTGAATATTGGCGCCCATTTCTTTTGTGGAATAAAGGGTTCTGAACCAACCGTCAAATGAACAGTGGGCCCTCAATCCCAACCGGGGAATTTCAAGATAATAGACACGCTTCCTGTCCAGGGCTTTCTCAGGCCTGATGACGACCGATCCCCCGCCATTGGGAAGTACGCCAGCGACCTTGATGACATGGCCTTTTGCATCGACAATGCGATAGTCTGATCCTTTCAATGGCCGTTCACCTGTGACTTCGGCCCAGATGAGATACTCATTTCGCAATTCGGCCTTTAGTTTTGCGATCATGACATCTTCCATGAATATGAGGTTGCCATGTGACTCATTGGGTGCATCATCGATGGGCTGGATCCAGTGTCCCTCATCTGTCCTGAACTTAAAAGGGGTTTGGGGGGATATCACCTCGAAGTCAGGATTGTCAAATTTCAAGGTCCATATGTGGCCATTCTTAGAAAATGTCCACCTCGTGTCATTCATTTCCTGACTCCATCCCCTGAAAGGTCCAGTCACGACCACGCGCTCAGGCTTGACACGGTAAATGGTTTCGTCAAAAATGAATGTCACCTTTTGTCCGTCCACGACGTAGCCTTTGAGGCGTTGTTCATCAGTAAAAGTTTGAGTCTTTGCTAAGGTGTATCCTGTCAACATAATCAGAGCTATTAAGCAGTTCGAGGCGTGTATAATCTTCATGACGTGAATTTCAACGACCTGTGAACAGTTTTGTTAAGAAATGGTCGCAATTATCATTCCTCCTTGCCCTCCAGGGCTCAAAACTGCACAGGGAATTGCGAAAATAACAGAATTTGATGAAGAAATTTGTCTTCCAGGTTTTTCCTGGTGAATTGCAGTGGCAAATTAAGCCTTGTGAATTTCGAATTGATATGATGGCAAATATTTCCAGCCACTTACAAAATGGACATCACCGTTTAAAAGCAATATTCCTGATGAATAGTGATTTTCCATCAAAATTGTCCACCCCGCGGAGATAGAACAAAGTGGTCACATCATCGAGAAGATTGTCTTCAGCCATTTCATCTATGTCGATGAGATAGGTTGTCCATTCCTGATCAATTGAATATTTCGTCAGAGGGCTAAAAATCACATGGTGATCTTTCTGCGAGCCACCAACATATGAGCCAGTCTGGAATCCTATTTCAAAAGTTGATCTTGTATCGCCTTTCAATTCGAACTGCATGACCCCATTTTTAAAACCCGTCAGGTTTTCACCTTTACCATCAGCCTGGAGTTCAATGGCGCCACCCCACCAATCTCCAGTTCCAGTGGACACTTCAATGATTCCACCGGCTTTAAGTGTCATGCCACACGTGCCTTCCCATGGATTCAATTTTAATCCTGCACTGGGATACGTCGATCCTGATGTCCCTGAAGCCGCTGATGGACTTATAACAACATAGACAGGACTATGTACAGGTGTGCCTGTTTTTATAACGTTCTGTGACTTTGGATTCTGAATGAATCCGAGGTCATTTAATTGAGGCGGGGCTAAAACCTGCTTAAGTACATTTGGTGCATTCCCATTTTGAGACTTCATGATTGGTTGCCCCCCTCTTTTCAAGCCACTGAATTTACCGGCATCAACAGCCTCCCAAAGCACATATTTCGCCTTGCCATCCACGGTGAAAAGGCCAAAATGATTCTCTGACCCAAGTGGATTCCCGGCATCTTTCCATTTTTCATCAAAGGCTTCAAAGAAGAAACAGGTGATCCCTTCATCCCGGGTCCATTCCCGGATGTGGTCGTGATACAGTTTTTGTTTGTATTCGTCCGCCGCCCTTGATCCATTGGGCCCCATGAGACTGTTCGACACGCTGGCCCAACCGGTTTCTCCTATATGAACAGGTTTATTTACTCCCAGGCTTGACATATATTCTACGACGCTGTTGTATTGAGCCATGGCATGATCTTTTGCGCGTATCATTGCAGCTTCAACCTTTTCCGTATCCGTCAGGTTGCCCTCCTCTCCCGGGACGCCCCAGAATTTAGGATTATAGTGGGTATCATGGAATGGGTAGGTATGGAGAGACACATAGTCCACCGCCTTGAACAGTGCCTCCAGGTCTTCCGTATGGTATCCGGCCTGTGCACCACCCCAGGAAGCAAAATTATCTGAGCTGGTGATCCTTATGTCATCGGGCAGATCACCGGCCTCCCTGAGATCATTAAGGTGGTTCACCCATTTGAGAATAACTTCCGGTTGCACAAAATAGCCTGTCGCCCATTTGACCATGGCTTCATTACCAACGGCGATCACCTTGACGATATCCGTGTATTTATTGGCCAGCGCAACAGCCGCTTCAATTTCCTTCGTATTGTTCACAATATCTTCACCATCGTGATTGACTGATGAAGTCCATGCCCCTTCACATTGGATCCAGGCACCCAGCATCACATACATTTCAAATTTGGCATCCCGGGATTTCAAGATATCAATCGCTTCCAGAAGCCGGGCTGCATGTGCAAACTCCTGGGTATTATACGTCCTGACGATTTTAATGTCCATGGCAGAAAGAATAGCCAGGTCTTCCATAATCTCATCCACAGATGGCACGGAATCCCTGGTCGCATGTCGATAGCCGCCATAACTTATAGCCAGGACATCGGGATTGCTCAAAATTTCGGCAGCGGGCTTATTGCGCGAATGGGATTTTGACTCCGTGCAATGAGTACACGTTAAAACAACAGCCAGGAAAAACAGGATGATGGAATTCAACTTCATGGATTGAGTCTTTAGTACCGAAATTAATCAAAAGGCACGAGGCTTCACACTCATTTCTTCCGTTCTATTTCCTTTAGAAAATCACTGATGGCATCTCGTAGCTTTTCCGGTTGATCGATCATAGTCATATGTGCTGCATCTTCAATAACACGCACCTCTGTATTCTTCATCCTATCCTGGTACTTATACATTGTTTCCGGCCTTGCTTCGTCATACTCACCGGTAACAAAAAGCACAGGCATTGCCAGATCCTCAAGGTGGCCGGTCCTGTCAAAGTTTTCCAATGTACCGTTTGCTGTAAATTCTGTGGGGCCCCACATATGATTATAAACCTGGGTATTGAATCCTCGTACGCCTTCACAATCAATATTAGGCTGATATGGCCAGTTTTTCCTGGAAAGGAAACGTGTATAAAATGAGTCTGTTGCTGATATATAAGCGGGTTCTTCATACGACTCAAGGCGTTCGTACTTGGCTATTGTATCCTGTAAAGGACCAGGCATTTGGCTCAGCAAAATTCGGGCGTCAGCCACCCAATCCTTGGTAGAAAGCATGGGGCTTGAAAAAATGACAGATGCAACACCTTCCGGCTGGTCTGTAACCAGGTATTCCATCAGGAAAGTGCTGCCGCATGAGTGCCCAAGGATGTGGAGGCTATCCAGATCGAGAGCATCTCTGAGAATCCCGATTTCACCTACAAATCGTTCAATCCGCCATAACGATGTATCCACAGGACGATCAGATCGCCCCGATCCCAATTGGTCATAGAAAATCACAGATCTTTCATTTGCCAACAGAGATAATCCCGGCATCATTGTACAACTCCTCGACCCTGGCCCTCCGTGGAGGATCAGCAAGGGCAGCCCCTCTCCTTCTCCCACAATTTTGTACCAGATCCTGCCTCCTTCAACATTGACAAACCCTTCATCAGCAATTTCTGTTTGGCATGCCATCAGGCTAACAATAGAGAGAATTCCTACATGTGTCCAAATCTTCTTCATTTGACTATAGTCAGTATATGGTGAGAGTGTTTTTTTTAGTGGACCCCTCTGCAATTTTCCTGCATGAGTACCGTGAGTTTGTCCACCTCCACAGCGCCATCAGGCATATCTTCTATTTCAAGACCAGGATATAATCGCTCGGTATTCCAGCCGGCAATCGTCTTGCTGAAGAATTCTGAAGCGTCAGCATCCGCCTCATACACCATGATATCAAAGGCTTCCCCCTCATCCCCGCCGAACCTGGTTATCACCTGCCATTCTCCTTTTCGTTTATAGGATGTATTTGTATGATCAGACTGCGGGTAGTATTTGTTGTCCGAAGGTTTTAAGACCACCCAAATATCTTTTTCATGACCATCAGGGTACACACCCATAGTCAGGATCCGGCAGTTGACTGAATCCCCATCAATTGGGGAAATAACCATGACTTTATTAACCGGGTAATTGACCTTCTTGATATTTCCTTTAACAGGCTGTTCTATTTGACCTGTGAGGTTCATAGCACCATATGAGAAACCTCCATACATAATCAGTAAAATACCGACAACACCCATCGGAATTCTCAATTTTGTATTTATAAGGCTATAGGAAGATGCATCGGAACGCAAGATATCAATGACAGCGAGGAGGAGCATAACAGTACCGATAGTGATGACAAGTAATTCCGCAGACATTGACCAGGTTTTATGGTTATGAAAAGTATATAATTCGTTGGGGACCACAATCCTCAATGCAAATTAAAATACAAATATTTATAAATCCACATCATAAATGGGTCTCAATTTATCTGAATGGTCAGTTATTCCCATTGCTTTTTTGATACACCCTTACCCAGTCAATATACATATGTTGGGGAAATGGCGTTGTGACATCGGCCGGTCCGGCCGGTCCCCCACCGATCGCAATATTGAATAAAATAAAAAACGGCTTGTGAAATTCCGAGAATTCGTCAGCTGTGATTGATGCAGAGGCGTATTGATGGTTATCTACGAACCATTTCAGTTGGTTTTCGTCCCACTCCAGGGTGAACACATGGAAGTCATCCGGAAAAACCCCTTTCCCCAATGTGTAAGGAACGGCACCCATATTCCTGTGACCGTGTTTTCCGAAATAGTGCATATTGGCTTCGACCACATTTTCATGCCTGGAACCATAGAATTCGAGGATATCAACTTCGCCGCATTGTGGCCAGGGTGTATCCCCACCGTTTTCATTAATATTGGCCCCGAGCATCCAGAACGCGGGCCACATGCCCTTGCCTCGCGGGAGTTTTATCCGTGCTGAGATCTTTCCATACTGCCACGTGTGCTTATTGGCTGTATTCATACGAGCGGAAGTGTACTGATCCATGCCGTGTGCTGTCCCAGTATGAATGGCTTTGATGACCATACATCCGTCTTCCACATAGGCATTCTCCGTGCTGTTTGTATAACGCTGCCATTCCCCATTGAACCGACCTGCTCTCTCGACCTGGTAATTCCAATTGTTTGTGTCGATCCCGGAGCCATCAAATTCATCAGACCAAACAAGTTCCCATGTAGTTTCATTGCCAAAAGAAGCTTCAGCATTGTTCATGGTTCCTGTTTCCGGAGCGGGGACTCCTTTGACGTCGTCAGCCTGTGTTTTTTGAGCACAAGATATAGCTGAAAGAGAAAACAAGGCACTCAGGCAAAGTAATGGCATCAGTTTTAACATCGATAAGTTTATTTTCTGGAGAATGCTTTTCTTGGTGATGAAATCTTTTTGGTTTTGGCCATTTAAAGCGAACTCTAAATTCGCAAATTCGACAGGATATTCCAAAGTATTGGAAGGATAACCTGTGATCAGGCCTATCATGAAACTCCATTTATGTGACAATTTTCACCCCTTTACGGGCAAAACGCCAATGACTTCTGCAGGGATTCTTTCAACTCCTCATCTTTTATGTGCAATTTTATCTCCCTAAATAAATACAAGAAATCTATCGAATGTCAGGATTGAAGAGCCATTGGGTACAATAGAAAATATAATATCATTTGACCTCCATCACTGAAATTCATGATGCATATCAACAAATTATTGCTCCGACCAACCTATATTCAGACACAAATTATGAACATGGCAGGTGTGAGCAGGTCAGTGCGCAAATGGGGGGTCGTTCTTTTATCACTTGTACTCTTTATACAATGTGAGTCCGATGATGTTTTACCGGACGACAGTCAGTCCCTCGGCAGTGTCCACGGGATAGTTGTGGACACCCTGCTCCAACCACTCACAAATGCCATTATTGCCGGTGGCAGCAAGATAGCCTTCACTGATAAGAACGGGTATTTTAATCTTGATAATATACCAACTGGGAATGCTGTCCGTATTTCTATCAGTTCGGAAGGCTTCAGCACTTACGAGAGCTTTCCCGAAATAGTAAAAGATGCAGCAACTTTTATCATAGGATGCCTAATGCCGTTCGACACGATAGCGACCATCGACACCGGTTCTGGATTGGGCTTTGCGAGGTATGGCTCGGCTATCCTCCTTTCTGAGAACAGTCGTTTTGAGAATGAGGGTTTTGAAGTGATTGGGGAAGTCGATCTTCGTGCAACCATACTCACTCAAAATAGAAGCAAAGCGTTCAGGGCACTCCCGGGTCACTATAAGGCGATTTCCAGCCGTGCCAAGAAAGGCTATATCACCATTGCAGGCGCGTTAATCGTTGAGCCAAAGAAAAATGATAACCTCCTGCAATTTGACACCAAAACGCAAATCAGGTGGACCCTTCCTGTGCCCGGAACATGGAGCGACAGCCTGGCTGCCCTGGCAGATCCCTATTACTTTGACCTTGAAAAGGGGGTGTGGCAGCAGGAGGGCACATCGAATGTCAAGGACAGTACGTTGAGCGTAAACATACCAAGAGCTGGAATATGGTGCTTTGCGCGGTTCATCGGTGAACCTGCATCAGGCATCACTGGCCTTGTGAATGATGCTGAAAACAAACCTATTAAAAATGCCCTGGTTATCGCGCAAGCCCAGTCAGGTGCCAGCGGAAACTTTGCCATCACAAATAAAGATGGCACTTTTGACCTCCCCCTCCAGGAAAACTTCACCTTTGACATTTTTGCCCTGACATGTCTGAATACAAAGAAAGGCGAAGTCGTCAAGTCCAACATTGTTTCGATATCCACGGGGACTTCTCAAAGCACGGTTGATGCAGGCATTCTGACACTGCTGCCTTATGCCATGAGCTTTCTCGAAACAACATGGACGGGCATCATGCATTTCCCCTTTGGTAATTTCTGGCTATACAACAAAGACAGGACAATAAAGCGTTCTGCAGATTTTGGAGTGACGTGGGTTATCCTTGACTCGATGAATCGTGAACTGGAAACTCCACTTGATGGCCCTGAAATGTTGTCAGATCCCGATTCAATACGGTAAAATGCTGCCAAAATATAATACTGAAATCGATAGATGGTGTCTATTGTTCTTATTACAAAATCAATAAGGAATATCAGAATCTCATATCAGTGATGAAGCCGATAGTTCATTATCCGAGTTGCCTGCAGGAGCACCATTTTGAGCAAGCCTAAAGGCCGGCCTCAATGCTTCATTCAAAGTTGTGCATGGTCACCTTATGACCAAGGTGGCCCAGGAATTTCCGGAAATCAGCCTGGCCAATACCCAGAGTAATGGTATTGACATTGGGATGGAAATTGACCATATCCGCTTCCATGACTGAATCGTCTATGATAACATGTACATGTTTTCCGACGTCGTTGATAAGACCAAAAGGCGATACGGAACCCGGGCGAAGTTTCAACCATTTCATCAACCGTTCAGGTGATGCAAAACTCATCCTTTCCCCCATAATTTCATTGAGTTTTTTTACATTGAGATCTTTCGAAGATTCCATCACCACGAGATAGTGCTGCCTGCCCCGCCTGTTGCGCAAAAATAAATTCTTGCAATGGATGCCGACAAGATCTCCCCAGTATTCGTTGGCTTCTTCAACTGTATGGACAGGTGGATGCCGGTACTCCCGAAATGTGATATCCAATGACCGTAAAAGATCGTACACCGGCTGGGCTTCAATGGGAATCTTGGTTAAGTCCACTTTTTGAGTTTAGAGTTCTGAGTTTAGAGTTCTGAGTTTAGAGTTCTGAGTTCTGAGTTCTGAGTTCTGAGTTCTGAGTTAAGATATGAAAATACTGATTGAGAACTGATGATGGAATACAAAAAGCCTTTTTTTGTAACATAAACAGTATCACACAAGCCTAAAGTTGCCAATTCAGAACTCAGAACTCAGAACTCAGAACTCTTAACTCTCCAATGCCTTCTTGATATCCTCCAGGTCCTTCATCATCACTTTCTTCATTGAACCTTTCATCATCCCCGAGAAGATGAATCCCATAAGCTTGGCCAAAAAAGTCTGGGGTTGACCTTCAAAGGCCATAGTCAGTGTATTGCCATTGTCAGATTCCTCGATACGCATTTCGGATATATAAACGGCCCCGTGGCTTTCAGCCCTTGTCTTATAATATGCGTTTTCCTCTGCTTCTGTAATCCACATTGTTTCGGTGGCCTCCTTTCCAAACATGATGCGTGTCTCAGTCCATTTAAAGCCGACAATTCCCGATGTGGGCTTTTCGAGGACATCAACTTTCTCAATGCCACTGATGCGTTGTGCGGCATTGTCAATGTCTGTAATAACTTTCCAGATATCTTCCCTGGAAGCTTTGATGGGGATGGTGCAGGATAGTTTCACGTTTGAGAGTTTAGAGTTTAGAGTTTAGAGTTCTGAGTTCTGAGTTCTGAGTTCTGAGTTCTGAGTTCTGAGTTAAGATATGAAAATATTGATCAAGAATAGACAATCTTAATATATACTATAGCAATTCAAATAGATTATTTGTGCTTCTTAAACTGTATCACGACAACCAAAAGCTGCCAACTCAGAACTCAGAACCCAGAACTCTCATTCC
>JBFKJL010000036.1:0-14032 GCA_041631795.1 Saprospiraceae bacterium
CCAGGATGCCTCGAAATGGGGCCTTAACATGGCCTTCCTCGACAAATCCAAAGACTTTCCGGTTGGCCAGGTTTGCGTAAATTTTATGGAAGGGGACTTTAGGGACTACCGCGACGTCCTGGAATTTGGAAAGGACATGGACATTGTCACCATCGAGATCGAAAATGTGAATACCAGGGCGCTTTATGAACTTGAAAAACAAGGCATCAGCGTTTATCCCCAGGCCTCCATTGTTGAGACCATCAAGAATAAAGGACTCCAGAAAGATTTCTATACGCGCCATGATATTCCCACTTGTCCGTACATCAAAACGAACAATAAAGCTGACGTTTACGCGCTGATAGAAACAGGGAAAATATCCTATCCTTTCATCCAGAAGAAGTGCGAAGAGGGCTACGACGGGAGAGGTGTTGTCGCGATTATGTCTCAGGATGAGGACCATCAGATCTTTGAAGAGCCGTCTATCGTCGAGAATTTTGTCAATATCGACATGGAACTCTCTGTCATCGTTGGACGAAATGCCGATGGACAATGTGTCACCTACCCTGTCTCGGAAATGGTCTTCAATAAACAGGGCCACCTGCTCGACATGCTCGTATGCCCGGCCCGCATTGGAGAAAAGAAGGCCCTGCAAGCGCGGCAATTGGCAGAAAAAGTAGCTGAACGTCTTGACATTGTCGGGCTTTTGGCTGTAGAGATGTTTTTAACACCTGACGACCGTATCCTTGTGAATGAAGTTGCTCCCCGACCCCACAATTCCGGGCACCACACGATCGAAGCTTTTTGGGTATCCCAATACGAACAGCTGATCCGCGCCATCACGGGTTTGCCCCTGTTGCAGACCGACCATTTCCAGCCTGCTGTGATGATCAATCTCCTCGGCGAAAGGGGGTTTCACGGAACGCCCCACTACGAAGGCCTGGATATGATCCTGGAAGTTGAAGGTGTTTTTCCACATATATACGGCAAGGCTGTCACAAAACCGCTTCGTAAAATGGGTCATGTGACTGTGGTCCGGGATAAACTGTCTGATGCGATCGATATGGCCCAAAAACTGAAAAATCATATAAAAGTTAAATCATGAACAAACCACTTGTGGGCATTATCATGGGGTCTGACTCCGATCTCCCTGTCATGCAGGGCGCCGCGGACGTTCTTGAGGCCTTCAATATCCCTTTTGAAATGACGGTTGTCTCAGCGCACAGGACACCCAAACGCATGTTTGACTATGCCGAAAGCGCTTCAAAACGCGGTCTCAAGGTGATCATCGCAGGAGCCGGCGGTGCAGCCCACCTTCCCGGCATGGTGGCTTCCATCACCACCCTTCCTGTCATTGGGGTCCCCATCAAGTCGTCTAATTCTATCGATGGCTGGGATTCTGTCTTATCCATCCTCCAGATGCCCAATGGCATTCCCGTGGCGACAGTCGCCCTCAATGGGGCTAAAAATGCCGGTTTGCTGGCATTGAGAATTCTCGGGGCATCGGACCCTGTTGTAAAGCGCAAACTTGGATCTTACAGGAAAAAACTAGAATCAGCCGTTTTGGCAAAAGCCAAAAAGGTCGAGCAAAAAAAAGGGTGACCTTTTGTAAAGATCACCCTGCTATTCAGTTATTATTTCTTTCTTTTTAACGCGGTTTCAGGTTAAATTCTACCCTTCTGTTCAAAGCTCGCCCTCTCAGGGAATTGTTGTCCGAAATGGGTTTGGTCTCACCATACCCGGCGTGTGACATCCTGTAAAACGGTATCCCGCGCGTGACCAGGTAATCAAAGCAGGCCTTGGCCCGGCGCTCGGAGAGCACCTGGTTATTGGATGCAGAACCGGTATTGTCTGTATGGCCTTCAATGGCCAGGTTGTAATCCGGATATTTTTCCATGATACCCGCAATCTGATTGAGAATCGAGAATGATTCCGATTTGATGGTCGCCCGCCCCACATCAAACTGCACGGCCCGCATCGCAAGTTCAAGCACAGACCTGTCTTCGGCTGCAATTTCAGGGCAACCGGCATTGGCGACCGATCCGGGAGTGGTCGGGCACTTATCGCGGCTGTCATCGAGACCGTCACCATCTGTATCAGGACACCCATTGAAGGCGGCCAGACCGGCCTTGGACGGACATTTGTCCGCGGCATCAGCCACGCCGTCACCATCGGCATCAGGGCAACCTGAAGCTGATGCTTTACCTGCCATTGTCGGGCATGCATCGTTGGCATCCGGGATGCCATCACCATCTGTATCCGTCTGAGGGCACCCATTGTTCGTCACAAGACCAGCAATATCGGGACAATCGTCATCCGCATCCCTGACCCCATCATTGTCCCTGTCATCATCCGGACACCCCCTGTTTGATTGGGGACCGGCCATATTGGGACATTCATCATCATTGTCAGAAATACCGTCCGCATCTGTGTCGGGGCAACCCTTGAATATTTCCAGGCCGGCATATGACGGGCAGTTGTCCCGGTAATCCGGAATGCCGTCACCATCCCTGTCCGGGCAGCCTTTTAATTCTTCAGGTCCTGCCACTTGCGGACACAGGTCAACGTCATCGGCGAGGCCATCGCCATCACTGTCCAGTATTTCTTCAATTTCTTCCTCTTCCGGCATCTCATCTTTGTCTGTTTTCTTTCCAAACAGGTAGACAAATCCCAGCCCATGGTGCAGGTTATTCCTGTCATCTTCAAGGGAATACCTGAACTCTGATTGCCAATTGAAGTATGCATTATCCGCAATTCTGAAAAATAGACCGGCACCTACCGGCACCTGGACGTTGAATGTTCCATCGGTCTCACCGACACCACCGACACCAGCCATCAGGTAGGGGGTCATATTGGTTTGTGGCCTGTAAAACAGATACTGGATCTGTCCGTCGAGACTGTATATTTTTTTATGATTATCTCCCAATTCAGGATTATGCGACCGGACCACCCCAAACTTGACAGGAACAACGAGGTTGAAGTTGCTCTGCAATTGCTTGTGAAAGCCCACTTCAAAACCGCTGTGGTATTCCTTGAATTCGGTGATGCTCCCCCCATTCTGGGATTCGTAATCAATGAAAAGGGTTTTGAGGGAAAATCCATACGGGTAATCGGGACTCTGGCCATACATCGTCGAAGTGTGTAAAATAACGACAAAGGCACATACAAACAGCAATCTTTTCATATCCCTTAAATGTTTAGTGGCTGTAAAATTAGCACTTATTCTTCAATTATGGCTACAAATTCACTAAATATTATAATAAAAAGATATATGTTTTAATTTGATAAACAATTATTTAGAAAGGATGGCTAATATTTTGGTTCAAAATAGCCCGTATCGAGGTTTTTTCGCACATCATCCCAGAGAAAATACCTGCCGTTCATGGCAATGTACACACCTGGGGATAGGGTCTGCACAAAGGCCAGGGCAGCGCCCAGGTTGAAGAAGCCATCGGAGGATGATCCAAAGGCAATGGGTATCATGGCACCGGTGAGTACAATGGTTTTTCCCTCGATCTTCTTCTCATTGAGGAACTCGGCTGTTTCGACGATGGTGTCTGTTCCATGGGTGATCACGATACGGTCGGTTTTTGCTTTGTCACAGTTGTGAGCAATGATCATTCTGTCAGTTTCCGTCATTTCCAGGCTGTCGACCATCATCAGTGTTTTCACGTCCAGGCGCAGCGTGCACCTGCCCTGTTCGAACATATCCAATAGGTGGGTGTCCTTGAAATACAATTCACCTGTAATAAAATTGTATTCTTTGTCAAAGGTGCCTCCGGTCACATACACCTGGATGAATTCGTGGCTCATTTACAATGGGATATTTCCGTGTTTTTTAATAGGATGCTGGATAGATTTATGTTTGAGCATGCTGAACGCCTTGATCAGTTTCCTGCGCGTCAATCGCGGTTCGATCACTTCATCGATAAACCCTCTTGCCGTGGCACTGTAGGGATTGGCAAATTTCTCAGAAAAGGCTTGCTCTTTTTCAGCCAGGACCTTGTCGTGGTCTTCCGCTTCGCTGATCTCTTTTTTAAAGATGATCTCACTGGCACCCTTGGCACCCATCACTGCAATTTCCGCCGTCGGCCACGCATAATTGATATCCGCACCGATATGCTTTGAATTCATCACATCATAAGCCCCGCCGTAGGCTTTCCTTGTGATGACGGAAATCCGCGGTACGGTAGCTTCACTAAAAGCGTACAGCAGTTTGGCCCCGTTTGTAATTATGGCGCGCCACTCCTGGTCAGTCCCCGGTAAAAATCCCGGCACATCGACAAATACCAGTAATGGCACATTGAAGGCATCACAAAAACGTACGAACCGCCCGCCCTTCTTGGAACTTTCCACATCGAGTACACCGGCAAGGCTCATGGGTTGATTGGCGACAATGCCTATCGCTTGTCCGCCAATGCGCGCAAAACCCACGATGATATTTGTCGCATAATCCTCATGGATCTCAAAAAACGAATCACCGTCAACGACTTCGCGAATGACCTGCTTCATGTCATAGGGTTGCTGTGGCGAATCGGGAATGATTTCATCCAGGGATTCGACAATCTCATCGGATAATTCAACATCCAGGTCTGGCACTTTGTGATCACAACTTTGCGGAATGTAAGACAACAATTGCCTGATCTTATCGAGGCACACCGTATCTGAAGGCGCCCGCAAATGAGCCACACCGGATTTTGAGGTGTGGGTTTTCGATCCCCCCAGGTCTTCAGAAGACACCTCCTCATTGGTCACCGTTTTGACCACATTCGGGCCTGTCACAAACATGTAAGACGTTTTATCCACCATGATCGTAAAGTCGGTAATAGCAGGGGAATAGACAGCGCCACCGGCACAGGGTCCCATAATTGCCGATATCTGGGGGATCAGGCCCGAGGCGATCGTATTCCGGTAAAAAATATCTGCATAGCCACCGAGTGAATTCACACCTTCCTGGATCCGTGCCCCGCCGGAGTCATTCAGGCCAATGATGGGACACTTGTTCTGCATGGCCAGGTCCATAATTTTCACGATCTTTTCAGCGTGTGTTTCTGACAATGATCCGCCGAAAACGGTAAAATCCTGCGCAAAGACATAGACAAGGCGGCCGTTGACCGTCCCAAAACCTGTCACAACACCATCACCCGGGATGATTTGGTCTTCCATCCCAAAATCTCGGCAACGATGCTCCACAAGCATACCAATCTCCTCAAAAGATCCTGTGTCCAGGAGGTATTCGATGCGCTCCCGTGCTGTCAATTTCCCTTTGGCGTGCTGTCTTTCCATGCGCACCTCGCCCCCTGCCTGGAAGGCCAGTGCTTTTCTCCTGTTGAGTTCCTGTATTTTGTCGTTCATATTGTTTCTACAGTAGCTGTAAATATCTACATTTGTTTCATATATGAGAAATTTAATATGATCGAAACAAAAAACCACCTCCTGTCTGGCCGTATCAGGACCATGTCAGAATCAGCGACCATCAAAATGGCTCAGAAAGCCAGGGACCTTTCAGCCCAAGGCAGAGATGTCATCAGCCTCAGCCTGGGCGAACCGGATTTTGATACGCCTGAACACATCAAGGCAGCAGCTGTACAGGCCTTAAAGGATGGGTATACAAAATACACCCCGGTACCCGGATTGGTCGAGTACAGGGAAGCCATTTGCACAAAATTCAAGAGGGACAACAACCTGCACTTCAAACCCGCCGAGATCATGGTCTCTAATGGTGCCAAGCAATGCATCGCCAATATTTGCATGGCCCTGCTCAATCCCGGCGATGACGCTGTCGTCCTGACACCCTACTGGGTATCGTATTTCGAGATCGTCCGTTTTGCCGGGGGCAATCCCATCGCCCTGAGTGCGGGCATCGATACGGAATTCAAGATCTCTCCCGATCAGCTCGACGAAGTCCTTACGGACCAAACGAAACTTATTATATTTTCCTCCCCTTCCAATCCCACCGGCAGCGTCTACACCGAAAGGGAGTTGCGCCAACTGGCTGCAGTGATCGCGCGTTATCCCAACCTGATCGTTGTCTCCGATGAAATTTACGAGTACATCAACTTTCTCGATACCCATTTCAGCATCGGTTCCATTCCCGAGATCAGCGATCGCGTCATCACAGTCAACGGCATGTCCAAGGGTTTCGCCATGACAGGCTGGCGCCTGGGCTACATGGGTGGCCCGGAATGGATCGCCAGGGCCTGTGCCAAGGTCCAGGGCCAGGTGACATCTGGTGCGTCCGCCTTTGGCCAGAAAGCCGCGGCCTATGCATTGTTGTCTGACCTCAGCCCCACACACGCCATGCGCGATGCCTTCATGAAAAGGCGCGACCTCGTCAAACAATTGCTCCAGGACATTCCCGGCATCAAGGTGAACAATCCCCAGGGTGCATTTTACTTTTTCCCGGACATCTCCGAATATTTCGGAAAATCAAATGGCCAACGATTTATTGATAATGCAGATGAATTCGTAGATGTTCTCCTGGATGAAGCCAATGTCGCTGTCGTCAGCGGAACGGCCTTTGGAGATGACACCACGTTCAGGTTGTCCTACGCCGCTTCAGAAGATCAATTGGTCGAAGCGCTGAATCGAATGAAAGAAGTGCTGGGGAAATATGTATGAGTTTAGAGTTTAGAGTTTAGAGTTTAGAGTTCTGAGTTCTGAGTGTATCCCAGAGTCGCATACTAAACTTGTTTAGGTACAATCACTTTCACCGGGTATCCAAATTCCAAAATACGAACTCAGAACTCAGAACTCTAAACTCAGAACTCAGAACTCAGAACTCAGAACTCAGAACTTCTCCTCTTGATAATTTCCTCCATCACAACATTAAGCTGCTCTCCTGCGATTCCCTTGATCAGAATCTCCCTGTTCTTATCCAGGATATAGACCTTGGGCGTACTGTTAACATTGTAATGGACCTTGAACCTGGACCTGTGGTACTGGTCTGCCGCATTGATGAAACCGGTCATATTCTTTTCTTCGAGGACATCCCAACAAGTCTCGGTTTTATCTTGGTGTTTGGTACAAATGGCCAATACCTTGACCCCTTTATCCATCCACTGCTCGTTGAATGCCACAAAGTCCGGCATGGTTTTCTTGCAATGGCCGCAATCGGGCGCCCAAAAAAGCAAAACAAGATATTCGTAATCAATATCACTGATCTTGATCGGTGTGCCGTCCTCGAGATAGACCTGGAGGTTTGCACCGGTCTTGCCGATGAGCGTTGGCCTGATCTTGTTGGCATTGTCCACGATCTTTTCAAGGTTTTCCTCACTCACCCAAGGCGCGAGGCCCCTGGCGTAATAATTGTCGATAAGGTGAACATAAACGGCATCGTAACCCACGATCTTTGACTTGGCATAGGTATTCAGGAAATGGCTCAGGTAAAACTGGAAGGTCTGATCCACAGGCTTTGTTTTCTCCAGGACCACATCTATACTGCGGGCAATGCTGTCCGGGTGATTGGGCGTCAGCTTTTCGATATAATATTCTATTTTTTTGAAGAGAAAAGGGGTCAGTAAAACTGCGGGGTTTTTAAAATCGACATTGTCAAAATACCTTTTTTTATAGTAGATGTATCGCGCGACTGTTGGATCCTCAGCATCAGCAAAATCAGGCACATCGATTTCCCTGTTGGCATTGACCAAAAGAGCTGTCATTGTGCCGGGGTGGTTTGTCACGATGTCTTCCTGTCTGGCCATCACTTCATCATTCAGGGCTTTCAGTTGACCCCCAGTCTCTGTTGTGGATTGTCCCGCATCGCGCTGACGATTGATCGTTTCCTGGTACTGTTCAAGCAAGGGCCGCTTTTCGGCCAGGAAATCGAGATAGTCCTGGAACAGGGTATTGTCTGGAGACCCCTCGTAAGTCATCTTAGACATATCATCCATATTGCCTCGAATCGTGAAGCGCTGTTCATTTTCGTTGACCAGGAACTGAAAGTATTCCTTGGATGGAAAAAGAAGGATGAGATAAACACCAGGATCAAGATTGTCGTCCCCTTTAATCAGGAATTGTCCGGGGGCTTCAGCATAAATCGTATCCTTGACCAGTTGTTTGTCTCCAAAAAAATACCCCAGAACTATGGTATCCTGGGTGTAATTGTCCAATTCAACTTTTATTTCGTGCTGTGCATTGCCTGTAAGGAATATGCACATCAAAAGCATGAAAGTCATGAGTCTCTTCATAATCATTTATTTCAATACATGTAACATCAAAAATCGTTCAAAGAATACCCGATGATAGATTTTAATATAATTTTAATAATCAGGATTCCCCGATCCCGCGCCTGCCGGCCAGTAAATACAGGACAGCCATCCTGATGGCCACCCCGTTTTCGACCTGCTGGAGAATAATGGAATGGCCTGAATCTGCCACCGCGCTTGTGATCTCCACACCGCGGTTGATGGGACCGGGATGCATGATCACGATTTCCTTGTCCAGCCTGTCCACCATAGGCTTGTTTATCCCGTAATACCGGGCATATTCGCGCAATGATGGAATGTACTTGATGTCTTGCCTTTCGAGTTGAATCCGTAAGATATTGGCCACATCACACCACTGAAGCGTTTCAAAAACATTATGAGAAGTTTCCACGCCAAGGCTCGGCATGTGTTTCGGGATCAGGGTAGGCGGACCGCAAACCCTGACTTTTGCGCCAAGTTTCTGTAGACAAAAAATATTGCTTAGAGCCACTCGCGAATGCTTGATATCTCCAATAATGGCCACTTTCTTCCCTTTCAACGACCCCAGTTTTTCACGCATCGAAAAGGCATCCAGCAAGGCCTGCGTGGGGTGTTCATGGGTGCCATCCCCCGCGTTAATGATATTGGCCTTGATCTTCTGTGAAAGAAAAAAATGCGCTCCTGGAGCCGGATGCCGCATGACGACCATATCGACCTTCATCGACAGGATATTGTTGACCGTATCCAGTAATGTTTCTCCTTTTTTCACGGAACTGCCCGACGATGAAAAGTTGATCACATCAGCAGAAAGTCTCTTTTCGGCAAGTTCAAAAGACAGTTTTGTTCTTGTAGAATTTTCGAAAAACAAATTGGCGATTGTCACGTCCCGCAAAGAGGGCACCTTTTTAATCGGACGGTTGATGATTTCTTTGAATTGCTCGGCGGTTTTAAATATGAGGTGGATGTCACTGTCATTGATGTATTTGATGCCCAACAAGTGTTTAGTGCTCAGCTGTCCCTCTTTCATTTTGTCGTTTCAGTCTTTGCGGCGGAAAAAATTAATATCTGGTCCTTGCCATCTACGTGTTCCCATTTGACCTGGACATAGGCCTGGTCCACAGAGTCCACTTCAATGCCTACATAATCCGCTTTGATTGGCAAATGACGGTTGAACCGCCGATCCACCATCGTCAGCAGTTCAATCTTGTCAGGACGGCCAAAATCCTGTAAAGCCGACATGGCAGCCTGGATGGTCCGACCTGTGTAAAGCACATCGTCTACCAACAAAATATTCTGTCCCTCGATCTGGAATTCTATTTCTGTGGCATTGGCCTTTAAAGGCGTTTTGCGGATGCGAAAATCATCCCTGTAAAAGGTAATATCCAGCTTCCCGTATTTGAGAAATTCGAGCTCATTGATCGAATTGATGATGTCGATCAGCCTTTCGGCCAAAACGACCCCCTTCTCCTGTATACCAATGACACACAAGTTTCCCGTATCCGCATACGATTCTATGACCTGCCGGGCCAATCTTTGCAGCGTCACCTTAAACCGTTCAGTACTCAGTATTTCTCTACCCCTTTTCATCTGGCCGCAAATAGACTTTAGTTTTTAGTTTTTAGTTTCTAGTTTTTTGCTGACAAAGACTTCGTCCTGTCAGCATCCTGATATCCCTGTTTTCATTGATCACTCATTGCCATAAATCCCCACATATCTTTCCCCATCCCGCACATAGCCCCTGTACATGCCTTTGGAATTAAAAGGCATAGTGACGTTCCCTTTGTTATCCAGGGCGATCAAACCGCCGCTCCCACCAGCTTTAATTAGTTTTTCATTGATGATCTTGTCCGCGGCAGTCGCGACATCTACACCAGTATATTCCATCATGGCTGATACATCGTGGGCGACACTGTACCTGATAAAATATTCGCCGTGCCCGGTGCATGATACACCGCATGTGTTGTTGTTGGCATAAGTGCCGGCGCCAATCACCGGAACATCCCCGAGACGATCATATTTTTTGTTTGTCATTCCTCCGGTGGATGTTCCCGCCACAATGTCCCCGTTCCTATCCAGGGCAACTGCACCAACGGTCCCAAATTTATTATCCTCTGGTGGCGTATCATGAAAGCCCATGGACTTTTCTTTTTCGAGCGCTTTCTGGAGGGATTTCCAGCGTCTCTCTGTTTTGAAATAGGACGGATCGACTGTTTCAATACCCTGGAGTTTTGCAAATGCTTCGGCGCCCGGTCCAATGAGAAAGACGTGGTCCGATTTTTCTAGGACAGCCCTGGCTGCGGAAATGGGATGCCGGATCGTTTTGAGACCACCCACAGCACCAGCCTCCAGGTCAGATCCGCGCATGATGGACGCATCCATCTCATTTTCACCATCATTGGTGAACACGGATCCCCGGCCTGCATTGAAAAGCGGTGAATCTTCTAAAAAATGAATGGTTTTCTCGACAGCATCCATGGCTGAACCGCCCTTTTGCAGTATCTCTTCCCCTATGGAAAGTGCCGAATTCAGCGCATCCCTGTACTGCTTTTCTCTTTCAGGGGTCATATTTTTTTTCTCAATCGTGCCGGCACCACCGTGAATGACCATGGCATAGGTGTATTTGACCTCCATATTCGATTCTACCTTTGATGGTCCCTTTTCATGCCCGGATGTGCAGGACAACATGCCAATGACGAATGATAAAACAAGAATTTTATTCACTTTACAGAAATTTCTTGGAATTTAAGGAAAACTCACATAGGTTGGGTCATCATTGGACATGAAAAGTAAATTTCTGATCGTCATTGCAGGTCCTACCGCTGTGGGCAAGACCTCGCTCGCCATCCTTTCAGCGAAAAAATATGAAACGGGGATAATATCTGCCGACAGCCGCCAGGTGTACAGGGAAATGACGATCGGTACCGCGAAACCCACAAAATCGGAGCAAGAGACTGTCCCCATGCACTGCGTCAATCTTGTCAGCATCCATGATGAGTATAATGTCGGGCTGTTTGAGAAGGAGGCACTTGATATACTCAAAGCGGCATTTGAAAAAGTGGACATTTACATCCTGTGCGGGGGTACGGGCATGTACATTAAAGCATTGTGTGAGGGCCTGGACCTTTTTCCCGATATCCCTGAAAAAGTAAGGCAATCGATCCACCAAACCTATGAAACTGAAGGGCTGGAATACCTCAGGCAATGGCTGCAAAAAGAGGACCCTGGATACTATGCTTCCGTGGATTCCATGAATCCACACAGGCTCATCAGGGCGCTTTCAGTGATCCGGCATACGGGGCAGACATTCAGTTCGTTTTTAAAGGGAAAGAAAGCCAGCAGGCCATTCAAATGCATCTATGTCATGCTCGACCAGCCAAGGGACACGCTTTATGACAAAATCAATGCACGCGTGGACCTGATGTTAGAAAATGGGCTGGAAAATGAAGCGCGCAATCTCTATCCACACAAGCATCTGAAGGCTTTGCAGACTGTCGGGTATTCAGAAATGTTTGACTATTTCGAAGGACGGATGTCTTTTGAGGAAGCAGTCAATGAAATCAAGAAAAATACACGGCGCTATGCCAAGCGCCAGCTGACGTGGTTCAGGAAGTACATGCCAGGACCGCGCTTCCACCCGGAAGATCATGACTCAATTCACAGCCACATAGAAAAAGGGATCGGACTGTGATCTAAATGGCTAAATTGCTGTTATAAACGCTATGGAACAAATGATTTGGAAAAACAATCCCACACTTGAAGGGATCAACATGTTGGGTAAAAATTCACTTTCCGGGCACATGGGTATTGAATTCACGGAAATTGGCACCGACTATCTTCGGGCGACAATGCCCGTTGATCACCGGACAAAGCAGCCAATGGGACTGCTCCACGGCGGCGCCTCAGTCGCACTTGCCGAAACAATGGGCAGCGTGGCTTCTGTGCTCTCTCTCGATGACATCGGCTCCGCCTCGGTCGTTGGTGTGGAGATCAATGCAAATCACCTGAAATCAGCGAAAAGCGGCTATGTGACTGCAACGGTTAGGCCTGTAAAAATCGGACGCACACTGCACATCTGGGATATTAAGATCACCAATGACAATAAAGACCTTGTGTGTGTGTCACGACTCACGATCATGGTCCTCAAAAAATGATCGAATGTCATGGGAAAGTACACCCAATCAACACATCTATCCAATAAAGATTTTATTTTCGCACAGAAAAATTGAACACATGAGATTTATTCTGATTTTAGCCTTCCTTTCTACCGGTCTCCTTTTTGGCCAGGACAACTTCAATCTCACCCTCGTTTCCCAGGTCGAAATCGACGAAACCGGAAATGATGTCTGGGGGTATGTCGATCAAGATGGAGTGGAATATGCCATCATGGGAGGTCAGACGGCCACCTACATCTACAGCCTGAAGGATCCTTCAATGCCCCTGAAAGTGGCTGAAGTGCCGGGTTCGTCTTCGACCTGGAGAGACATGAAATCCTGGAATGATCATATTTATGTGACAACAGATTCAGGAAATGACGGACTCCTGATCATTGACATGAGTGCTGTCCCCGATTCCGTAACACATACTTTCTGGAAGCCCGTTCTTGAAGTCGGCATGGATTCCACCACCTTGCGCACCTGCCACAATCTTTATATCGATGAAAATGGCTTTTGTTACCTCGCAGGATGCAATCTTGGAGCACGAGGAATTATCATCCTGGATATCACGACCGACCCTAAGAATCCCATCATGCTCAGTGCGGCTGATATCACATATTCGCATGATGTTTACGTCAAGAATGACCGCATGTACGCCTCGGAATTGAATGCCGGCCGTTTTGGCATCTACGATGTGTCAGATAAAACAAACCCGGTTTACCTGGCAGGTCAGATCACGGGTTTTGATTTCACCCACAACGCATGGTTGTCGGATGACGAAACCACCCTCTTCACCACTGATGAAAGAAGCAATGCCTTCGTTGAAGCGTGGGACATTTCCGACCTCAACGATATTCGTTTCCTGGATAAATTCCAACCTGTTGAGACCCGGGGCCTGGGGGTCATCCCCCACAACACCCATTATCACGATGGCTACCTGGTCACTTCATGGTACACAGATGGCGTTGTTATTACAGATGCCACCAAACCGGACAACCTTGTCAAAGTCGGCGCCTATGACACCTGGGCAGGACCCGATGGGGGATTCAACGGATGCTGGGGAGCTTACCCTTACCTGCCTTCGGGCCTCGTTTTGGCCAGTGACAGAGCCACGGGACTGTACGTCCTCCAACCAAATTATGTCAGGGCCAGCTACCTGGAAGGGCGCATCACCAGTGCCGTCGATGGTCTCCCGATCAATGGCGTCCAGGTCTACATAGAAGCAAGTCAACCAAATTTGAAGGTCTCTGATGCCACAGGAGAATACAGGACGGGGATTGCTGAATCAGGGTCATTTACCGTTATTTTCAGGCATCCGGATTATGAAATCTTCACCATAGACACGACCCTGGCCAGTGGAGAGGTAACCATCCTCGATGTACAACTCGACGAGATCCAGAAATTCAGACTTGCGGGCAGTATTGTCAGCGAAGAAGACGGCAGTGCCATTGCCAATGCGCGCGTTAAATTTTACAATGTGGACAGGGAATACGAAGTGCAGACAGATGCAGCCGGTGCATTCAATACCGAGGTTGTCGATGAAATTTTTGACATTGTTGCAGGCGCGTGGGGATACCGGCACACAGTCCGGACCGATTACATGCCTGATCCCAATGAAGAAATCATCATAGAGTTGGAGCAAGGATATATGGATGATTTTGTGCTCGACCTCGGATGGACTGTCGCTGGAGATGCGCCACGTGGCATCTGGGA
>JBFKJL010000037.1:0-13962 GCA_041631795.1 Saprospiraceae bacterium
ATTGAATCATTTTTATCAGATAATACTATGAATGTTACAATTGTAGGCGGAGGGATTATCGGGTTATGCGCGGCTTATTATTTACAACAAAAAGGCTTTCAGGTTACAGTAATTGACAAAGGAAATATCAGTAACGGTACATCTTTCGGAAATGCAGGATACGTTGCTCCCAGTCATTTTATTCCGCTGGCATCACCCGGCATTATTTCGCAGGGTCTCAGATGGATGTTAAGTTCATCCTCACCGTTTTATATCAAGCCCAGATTGGATATTGGGTTGATGAAGTGGGGCTATCATTTCTGGAAGAGTGCTACTGCTGAACATGTGAGGCAAAGCGGTCCTGTGTTAAATGAAATCAACCGGCTCAGCAGGGAACTGACCATACAGATGAAACATCACTTGGGCAACAGTTTTCAAATGCAGGAGATTGGGTGTTTAATGTTGTATGAGTCAGAAAAAACCGAAAAACATGAAATAGAACTTGCAGAAGCGGCGAAAAAATTTCAGCTGGAAACAAAAATGAAATATTCGATTGGACTATTAATATTAGCAGCCCTGACTTCATGGGTATTGACTGGTTGTGAGAGCCCGTACGTGCCGCCCTCGGATAATACGGTAGAGTACGTGGTGGAAGGCTTCGTTGAAGCCGGAGAAGGCAGTATGCCCACCTACGTGATCCTGACAAAGTCAATTCCATTTCTCTCTGAAATCAGTGCGGACACCTATTCAGAACTGTTTGTCCGGAATGCTTTGGTCCGGGTCAGCGATGGCCAACAGACTGTTGTCCTGACGGAAATATGCCTGCAGGATCTCCCGCAAGAAGTCAGAGAAACTGTTGTCCGCCAACTGGGATTGGAACTGGATTCAGTCTCCTTTGATTATTGCGTTTACTATGATGTGCTGGACCAATTGACCAGGGAGCAAGGCAGGACTTATGAGCTGAATGTTCTCGTAGATGATCATGTCATTACAGCGACAACAACGATCCCGGGGTTTGTTCCGATCCATTCATTCAGGTACACCGAGCTTCCCGGAGAACCAGTTGACACAATGGCAAGGTTATGGGTGAGGCTGGATGATCCACCTGGCGATCTCAATTTCTACAGGTATTTTACAGGCCAGAAAGGAGGGCAGTTGCTGGCGCCCCTGGGATCTGTGGTGGATGACAGTTTTTTTGACGGCCAGTCTTTTGAGTTCCCGTTAACAAAAGCAGAGTCGAGGAATACAGATTTTAATCTGGATACCTATGGATTTTATTTTGTAGGAGATACAATGCAAATAAAATGGGCGACCATTGACAAACCCCATTATGATTTTTGGTTGACCTACGAGTTTGCTATTTTCAGTCAGGGTCCTTTTTCTTCATACACCAGGACAAAGAGCAATGTTGAAGGCGCTCTGGGCATTTGGGGAGGGTATGCTGTTGGGCTGTATGAAACTGTTGTAGATAAATAACATCTAGGCGCGCTGCCTCACAAGATGAAAGGGGAGGTAACACAGGGAAAACAGGATCACAAGAACACCCTCCAGGCTCAAAATATACCAAGGCCACGGTCCGAGGAATGTGTAAAGTGTTGTTCCGGGAGGTTTTGCCATAAGGTACAAGTAATTCGAATCAAGGCCCAGGTTGACGAAATACATCAATAGAGCGAGGACGTTGATCAATAGAGCGCTCCATAATGCATCTTTAAAAGTCAGGCGGAATCCCATGCAAAAGACGCCATACAGCATTAAAAACACAAGCCCGCAGTGAACAACCCAGTACCTCCAAAATTCAAAATGGGGGAAAGAATGTTCCAGCGTCGGTGAAATGAGAGACTGGAAGGTCCCTGACATGATCCAGAAAAACAGGATGGCCCATATTTGCCTGTTGGCAAAAAGCATGGCAAAAGGAACAAGGAAGGGCATCATGTTGCAAAGGTGGAGGGGCAAATCGATCGTCTTGTCAAAGGTGCCCAACTCCATTTTAATGTACACTTTCATGAGCTGGCTCAGCAATACAATGATGGCTATGATGGTTCCAAATACTTTTTTTTGATGGTGGTTCAGATGGGTGTTGGCAAAATAAATGAACAGTGTTCCCAGGACGATGGATATTGCCACGGCAATGCCGTGTTCAGTATTGTAAGCTGAAAAATTAAAGTTATCTTCGAAAAATGGTCCTGTCATTTGTGATCCGGGCCTTAAATCGTTTGAAAATAATGAAAAAACTTTCAAAATCAGAAATACGAATAGAAATAGGCGTGGATGAAAACAACACCCCGGAGCAGATCACATGGCGGGCTGAGGGACCTGAAGGTCCCCAGGAGAACACGTCAAAAGCCATGTTGCTTTCATTTTTTGATGAAGCCACCAAGGATACATTTAAAATTGATCTTTGGACGAAGGATATGCAGGTGGCAGAAATGGACAGGTTTTTCTTTCACAGCCTGAAAGCTCTTGGCGAAACTTACTTCAAGGCCACCCGCAATGAAAAACTGGCCAACGCCTTTCAGAGCTTTGTGCATTATTTTGGTGAGGAGACAAAGATCATTCCGAAGGATCCATCTTGAGGTTTGAATACTGACAGCTCCTTAATTCTTTTTCTTTTTGAAGGGATTCCAGGTCTCAAGTTTATTCTTGATCGAATCTATTTCTGTTCCGGCTTTTTGACCGAGGACATCCTTAATCTTGTCCCCGGCCTTGCGGCCTACAGTATCCAGCACTCTTGAGGCCGTAGAATCGATCAAGACCTTTGTTTTGCTCTCGACATCCTTTACAGTGGAATCAAGGCGGCTTTCCTCCCCTTTGATGATTTTATCGGCCTTTGTTTTGATCACATGTGTGATGGAATCCGCCACCTCCTGGCCTTTCTTTTTAACCTCACGGGTCAGACTGTCCTTGAGAGCGCCGGCTGTGCTTGTGACCTTATCTTTGACGGCCTGGTCGAGGCTTTTCCTTCCTGAGCCTATGGGCACGATCTTAAATTCAGGATCCTTAAGTGTTCCTAGGACACTTATTCTCAGGTAAACATAATCTCCAATACCGAGATCTATGCCTTTTTTGCTGGCTTCTCTCTCAAGCCAATCAAGCCCTCTGGAGACCTCCTTGCCCAGGGGGTCCCTGGAAAATGCATTGCGTGGAATGGTCGCATTGATCGTATAATCCACCGACTGGTCAAAACCTTGCCTGCCTGAAAGTTTGAAAGACATATCCCCGAAGTCATAATTCCTGTCTGTGAGGATGATAAAGCCGTTTTTCACTTCAAACCAGTTCTTTGAATCCTTCAATCGCCATTCACGGAATTCCCTGATGTCGAGCTTTTCACCCAGTTTGTTCAGTGGACCATAACCCTTAAGGGTAGAGTTGAGCGTTTCCATAAACCCGGAGGCTGAAAGGCCCTGGAAGTCCAGGGAAAAATCCTCCTTCAGTGGGCCTGACATTACCAGGGTTGAGTTGAAAAATCCCTCAATAAATTTTGCTACAGGAGCGAGCTTTGAAAATGTTCCTGAATTTTCAACCATCCTTGGGAAAGGTATCTTAGACATGTTATACATGAAGTCAAATTGCGGTCTTCCAGTTTGTAAATCCGATACTTTTCCTTCGAAGGCCACCGATCCATCGAAAAGCATCGCTGAACCATGCTGCAGACTCACAGAATTTTCGTTGATGCGTATCAATCCGGAATATTTTTTCATCCTGTAACGCAGGTAATCTACCTGGTCGGCTTTAGTGTTTAATGTTAAATTGATATTTTTTGGTACCAGGCTCGACTGTCCCTGTCGGGCATCTGTTTGTTGTGACTCCGAGTCCTGGATGAGCCCGGAAAGATTCAAAGCGGGTGACGAGGCATTCAATGTTCCATGCAATGTGTCGTCTGACATGAAATAGGCTATGGGCCGGAAGAGGGTCCCGTCGCATTGAAAATGCTGATCATTGAGGAGGACATCAGCCAAGGTGATATGAAGTTTGTCTTCAGTCAATAGGGATGAAAGATGATTCAGCGCTGCTGTTGCAGCAAATGATGTCGACCCGTAAGATCCACCGGTGACAGCGAGTTGAGTGACCTTTTCTCCCAGTCCAAGTGTGGCTTTTTCAATGTTCAGGACAGCTTCCGGTGAAACATGTTTCAGCGCATCGACCCCGACCGTACCCTCGAGTTTCAAAGCACCGTAATCTTTTTTCTCAATAGCATTTTGGTTGACGTTAAATGCTACATCCGCGTTGACCGTTCCGCTGAGGCTGTTTCCCGGGTTTAATTGGAAGAGGAGATTTGCTGTAGACAGGTCAATGATACCCCTGGCCACGCCTTCAAACTTCGGATTAGTGACCAGGTGAGACATTTTGGTCTTCAGTAAGACAGGCTCACCGTCCAGCAATCCACTTAATGTCCTGATATCTACAGTTAAGTCTGTCCAATCGCCTTGCTGAGCATTCACCATAATGTCCATGGCAATGTTCTCAAATCTGGCATCTTGACCCTTGACAGCCAACAGTCCATCATCAATGACGAAATTAAACTGTATGGCCGGGTTTATCCTGTCATTGCTGATCCCCTTGAGCGACCCTGATATAATTGCCTGGCCTTTGGACAAATACTTGTCGTATTGATGATTAAAGTGTCCGGGCAAGAGAGTCAAAAGATCCCTGACACCATTTTGAGGTGTATTGATTTGAAGATCGTAGGATATGCCATTGTCAAGATTTTTGATGAGGCCTGTCATTCTGAATTTGAGCTTGTTCAGCAGGATATCGTTGTCTTTCAGGGTATACGTGTTGTTTTGATTATCGATCTCTACATTCAGGGGGCCGCTGAAATCTGCTTGCATCAGATAGGGCAATCCCTTGTAAGTGACGCTGAGTTTGGCACCTCGTGTCATTGTCACAAGGTCGAATACCACATTTGAAAATTGCCCTTGCCCCGAGTGGTCGATATTGTCGATGTGCACTGTCATATCAGAACTGTGATCGCGGTATGTCAATGTGCCGTATTCTATGGAATAAGCCTCGATCTTGCCAACAACGCTATTGCCCGCCTCCTGGTCACCTGGCTTGTAAATGTCATAGTTTGCTTGCCCGTCTGCATTGATGATGGCATTGATGATGGGTTCCCTGACACGGATTTCGGTAATGACCACAGGTTGGTTCTTTTTAAAAAGAGTTGACAGGTCAGTTGTGACCGATAATGTTTTGGCGTATGCCAATTGTTCTTTGCCAAATGTGCCCCGGTCGCGGATCGTCAGATCATGAATCCCAACTTCCAGGTTGGGAAATTGCCTGAAGAGGGATAATGAAATGTCTGAAAAATCAGTATCCGCTTCAAGTTGCGCATTGACAATTTGTTTGACCCTGTCGAGAATCTCGTCCCTGAACAGGAAAGGAAGCAAGACCATGCCGATGGCGAGCCCGAGCAGGGCATACAGGAAAAACCGGATTGCTTTTTTCATAACATCAATTCGTAAAACAAACGTTGAAATGGGCCTGTAAAGTTGCTTTTATCCTAACTTTAAAGCCTATTTCCATTACAGCGTCATGCAGGAGCAAAACAATATACTCAGCGTAACTGGTCTCCAACTGAAAATTCAGGGCGCCGCCCAGGATGGGATCATCCTCGATGATATCACCTTTTTTGTACCTCATGGGACTATTTGTGGCGTTGTGGGAGAATCCGGCAGTGGAAAATCCATGACGGCATTTTCGGTGATCGGGGTATATCCTACAACTCAAGCGAAGGTTACAGCAGGGAAGATCGAAATTCAAATGGACAGGGGACAGACTGATCTCCTTGGGCTTGACGAAAATGAGTTGGTGGAGATCAGAAGAACAAAGATCGCCATGATCTTCCAGGATCCGCTGGCTGCCTTAAACCCCACATTAAAGATCAGGGCCCAAATCATGGAAAAAATTTGCTTGTCACAAAACCTGGAGGATCCTGAAGCAGGTGAGGTTTTAGGCCATATTATGCGAAAGATCCGGCTTGATTCAGACCAGGAGCGTATTCTCAATAGTTACCCGCACCAGTTGTCAGGAGGTCAACTTCAAAGGGTGCTTCTTGCAATGGCACTTGTTAAAAACCCTGTATTACTCATTGCCGATGAACCAACGACCTCACTCGACGTCACAATTCAAAAAGAAATCCTGGAATTACTGGTTGAACTGAAAACATCAGAGAACCTGGCCATCCTTTTCATTTCTCATGATCTGGGTGTCATCGGTGAGATATGTGATTATGTGATCGTTCTTAAGGACGGTCAAATCGTCGAATCGGGGATCACCCGGGCCGTGCTAAAACAGCCGGCTTCTCAGTATACCCAAGCATTGATCCATGCATCTCCACCGTTGTATAAAAAGCTGGAACGCCTACCCACCCGGCTATCGGCCGCTACAGAAGTCGGACCTACATCCGCTATTTTAGGGCAAGAACGCAAGGAAATCATAGGTCTGGACAATGTCCATAAGGAATACATCATTGCCGGGGATATCCTGGGCAGACACGGTGACCGAGTCAGTGTTCTCGAAAATATCAAACTGTCCATAAAAGAAGGTGAGATCATCGGTCTTGTCGGCGAATCGGGAAGCGGTAAAACCACCTTGGGCAAATGCTGTGCAGGTATAATTAAACCAACGAAGGGGAGGGTTTTATACAGGGAAGCGGACATCATGACAATGCCCGTGGCTCAATTCAGGTCATTTAAGAGAAATGCCCAGTACATTTACCAGAATCCCTACAGTTCCCTAAATCCTAAAATGGAGGTCCAGGCGCTTATCGCTGATCCGCTCATGCTCGAACAACAGCGGTTAACACCTGCACTCAGGGATAAAGTCCTTGAAATGCTCGATGTGGTCGCTCTGCCCAAATCTTGTCTTCACCGTTTCCCTTATCAACTTTCAGGGGGTCAGCGACAGCGGGTGGCGATAGCCAGGGCGCTGATTATGGATCCCGAATTTCTTGTTTGCGACGAATGTGTTTCGGCTTTGGATGTGACGATCCAGGCGGAGATCCTCAATTTGCTCAAGGATCTGCGCGATGCAATGGATATAGCCATGCTTTTTATATCGCACGACATTTCAGTCGTCCATTTTATTGCAGACAGAATGGCTGTTTTACACGAGGGGGAAATAGTCGAGATGGGTGATCCGACCACATTGATTTCAAACCCGGGAAAATCTTACACTCAAAAATTAATACAGAGCGTCCCGCAAATTTGACGTTTGAAGAGAATAAAATGTCACATTTATGTAACTTTTTTTCATTTGTCTTCGTTTTATGGGTGTATCTGATCATTTTCTGAAGAACTGGGCTTATGAAAAAAAATATATCAAAACTCTCGTTCTTGTTCATCCTGGCTTTAAGCACTTTGTCATTTGTTTATATCAATGTGGACAATTTTGGATTTCAACCTGACCGCGTTGAAGTTGAGTTCAATACCCAATCTACTGATAATATCACGAGCAGTCTGAAGGTCGCCAAGGTCCTTCTTATCCAGGTCGTTGAATTGGTCACTTCAGAAAGCCGATAATCTCTTCATTGATTTCATTTCCATTGAGGAATTCCCTGACTGGCAATTTTCTTTTCCCTGTAATCTGTAATTCAACCAGATAAATATAACCGTCACGGGCAGCTATTTTAATATGGTTCTTCTGGTCCGACAAAAGGTGCCCCGGGGATTTACCTGTTGTGCAAATTTCATATTCTGACTTGTACACCTTGATATTTTGCCCGCTACTCAATGCAAACCAGGCGCCGGGATGCGGACTGAGCCCCCTGATGAAATTATAAATGCTTACCGCTTTATTGTTAAAGTCGATCTGGGTAATTTCCCTGTATATTTTGGGCGCTTTTGACACCTTTGTTTCATCCTGGTTACTGTAACTGACATCCCCTGATTCGATAAGTTGGACCGTCTCAAGGACTGCTTCTGCACCCAGGTATTTCATGCGGTCGTGGACATCTCCAGCTGTATCGGTGGGGAAAATGTGCATTTTTTTCTGAAGGATGATGTCTCCGGTATCTATGGCGTGTTTTAGCTTAAAAGTCGTCACTCCTGTTTCCCTGTCCCCGTTGATCACAGCCCAGTTGATCGGTGCCGCCCCCCTGTATTTGGGAAGAAGGGATCCGTGTAAATTGATCGTTCCGAGTTTCGGCATGTTCCAGACCATTTCTGGCAGCATCCTGAAAGCAACAACGACCTGCAGATCGGCATTTAAAGCGCGCAGGTCGTCATTGAAACGAGGTGATTTCAGGTTTTTAGGTTGCAAAACCCTCAGACCCTTTGAAACAGCAAAGGTCTTCACGGCTGATTCTATCAGTGTTTTCCTTCCACGTCCTCCCAGTTTGTCTGTAGAGGTAATGACACCCACTATATTGTAACCCGCATTGAGCAATATTTCAAGAGAAGGGACAGCAAATTCAGGGGTGCCCATAAAAACGATATTCATACATGTTTGATTTTAAGGATAGTCTTTCAGATATTCGGAAAATGGTAAATTTATAATTTGCACCTAAATGCGCAAACTATGTTGAAATTAAATGTAATTCTGGGTATTTTCTTTTTGTCTGGTGGTCTTTTAGGCCAAAACATCATCCTGGACGGATATGTCTATGAAAAGGGCAACAGGGGGTACCTCAATAATGCCGAGGTCACGGTCTACAGCAAATCCGGGGATGAAATGAAAAAGGCATTCACGGATACCGACGGTCACTTTGTCCTCGAAGTGTCTGAAAACCAAATGGGCAGCATCAGGGTCTTCAAGGATATGTTTGAAACACTCTTCGTGGATCTCGATCCGGGAGGTAAAAATGCAGATAATAAACTTTTCCTCAAGGTGGCAATGACAAGGACGCCGGGCTATATATTTGAAATCACCCTCGCAGAAAAGAGAGAGGATGAGAACATTCCCGTCGATGCTGTGAGGGGTGCCCTGATCGAAGTCTATAACAATACCAAAAAGAGCGAAGTGATGGTTCTCAAAGATCACATGGACCCGGAGTTCAGGGTCAACCTCATGAAGGGCAATCACTACACGATATTGATCCGTAAGGAGGGCTACCTGGCAAAAAGAATGGAAGCTTTCGTGGATGTGAAAGATTGCATTCTTTGTTTTGAGGGTGTCGGGTCAGTACAACCGGGGGTTTCCGATAATCTGAGTGAAGGCAATGAGATCGGAGTTCTGCTCGCCAATGTCGAACTGGAACGCCTTTTCAAGGGTAAAAAGCTGGAAATCGAAAATGTTTATTATGACCTCGCAAAATGGGATCTGAAACCGGCTTCACGGGAGGAATTGGACAAGGTGGGCACCATGATGTCGGATAATCCCCACCTGACGGTTGAACTGGGGGCGCATACTGATGCCAGGGGAAACGATGAAGCCAATTTGCTTTTATCCCAGAGGCGGGCGCGGTCGTGTGTTGATTATCTTGTAGGTCGGGGAGTGGCAAGGAGCCGGATTGTCGCAAAAGGTTATGGCGAAAAGGAATTGGTGAATGATTGCAGGGATGGCATTGAGTGTTCAGAAGCTGAGCATGCCCGCAACAGGAGGACGGAATTGAAGATCACCGGCATTGATGATTCTGAGGACATGCTGAAAAGCCTGGCTGATATGAAAAAAGCGGAAATTGCCAGGGCGCTCATTGACGAAATTGCCTTTGGGAGCCAGATAAAGGTGACTGAAGGGGATACGCTTGAACATGTGATAGAGGCCTACGAAAATGAAAAGTCATCAGGGAAAGCAACCGGAGCAGCCGACACATTGGCTGATAAGATGGAAGAAGCTGTTTTTGAAAAGACCATCCCTACAGGTAATATGGACCTGGATACTTCAAAAGTGCTTCTCGAAGTGAAGGAACCGGAAATCCCTGTTGAAGAAACTTTTCCGACTGTCGACGGTCCAAAGATTGTCATCATGGAATCAGAAAGCCCTCTGGGTCTCAATCACGCCATATATGACCGGCACGATAATGTCCTTCAATTCTACCATAAGAACCTTTACAAATACCTTATTGGTGACTTCAAGGATAAGAACGAGGCGGAGTCATTTCTCAGGACCGCAGTCAAAATGGTGTATCCTGATGCCTATGTGCTCGTTTTTGACAACGGTGCGGTCAGGGATTAGGCGAACGGTGCCGGTTATAGTTTTATGGAGAGCGTCAGCCCGGGATTTGATGCATTGAATTTGAGCTCAATAGAGAGGTCGTCGCTGACATCAAATTCCATGAGGTGCCTGTCCACAAAAGCATCTGCTGCCACGAAGATGTGGGCAACAATGACGCCGAGCCATGAAAATTCCATATTTTGCCTTATGCTGTTTCGGACCCTGGCCAAATCCGAGAGTGATGTCAATCCTCTGTAACTGGTGATCTCATTGTTGAGCATCATCCTGTAAGCGTCATCCACTTCATTGAACTGGTTGATGTTATAGACCAGGATACCTATCGCCACACCATCAAGAGCCAGGGCAAGAGGTATTTTCCAATAGCGTTTATTGTATAATTGTCCTGCGCCCGGGAGGATGACGGAAAAAAGGCCGGCTTTGCCCGGTTTGCCACCAAAAGCTGAGAAAATAGAATACCCGCTCTCCTGGCTGCCCCGTGGACCTTCGTTTTTCACGGGTGCACTTTGGGATGCTCCCCAAAGGGGCACAAGGAACACTAATGCAAAAACTGATATGATTTGACGGATGCTCACGACATTTAAACGATGGTCCTGTAAAATTGTTATTGTTCCATTTGATCGAGGATGGCATTGAATTGATCATCCGACCTGAAATGGATGATAAATTTGCCTTTGCCTTTGATGCTTCTCTGGATATCCACCTTACTGCCGAAAAGATGGGACAACCGGTCCCTAATTCTTTGTACCTCCAGATCTTCAGCACTTTTTCTTAATGGATCCATGGCTTTGCCAGTCGGTGATTTTGACCTTTTAACCATCTCTTCTGTCGCCCTGACAGAAAGCTTTCCATCGACGATCTTTTTGAACATATCCAGCTGGACCGAAGGGTCTTCTATGGTAATAAGAGCTCTTGCATGGCCCATTGATATCTCCCTTGATTTCAGGCCAGCCTGAATCACGGGAGGTAATTTGAGTAGCCGGGTATAATTTGTGATGGTGCTCCTGTCCTTGCCTACACGTTCTGCCAGTTTCTCATGGCTCAGATCACATTCCTCGATAAGTCTTTGGTAGGAGATGGCAATTTCAACGGCATTCAGATCCGATCTTTGAATATTTTCTACCAGGGCCATTTCGAGCATGCCCTGGTCGTCGGCGAGCCTGATATAGCATGGGATCGTATCCAGTCCGGCGAGCTTTGAAGCCCGCATCCGCCTCTCTCCGGAGATCACCTGGAAAGTCTTGTCATCGATACGCCTGACTGTGATCGGCTGAACCAGCCCCATTGACTTTATGGATTGGGCAAGTTCAAGCAGTTCCTGGTCATCGAAAGATTTACGGGGCTGAAATGGATTGGTTTTAATGTATTCGAGGGGTATTTCAGAAATGTTGTAGGTCAGTTCGCGGACAGCTTCTTCTTTCTGTACCGTGTTTTCAGGAGCTGAATCAATGCTGGAGAGCAGCGCCCTGAGACCTTTGCCGATTTCTTCTTTTCTTTTTGCCATAGTGTTTATTTGTTCATTTGGTCAATTTCGATGTATTGGTTCAAAGCCTGGAGATCGTCATTTTGTTCGAGCAGCTCATAAGCCAGGTTGAGAAAGTTCTTTGATCCTTTGCTTTTGATAGCATAGATGATCACGGGTTGGCCCACGCTCGGGACTTCCCCGATCTTTGAGTTTCGGTGAATAATGGTTTTGAAAATCCTGTCAGAAAGGATGTCATGCACCTCTCGCAGGACCATTTTACCCAGCCGGAGCCGCTTGTCGTACATCGATAGCACGATGCCTTCAATGTCAAGTCCTGGATTCAGCGTTTCCCTGATCAGGTTTATGGTATTCTTTAGTTTTCCCAGTCCCTGCAATGAAAAGATCTCACACTGTACCGGGATGATCAGCGAATCAGCAGCGACGAGCGCATTGACTGTTAATAACCCGAGTGATGGGAGGCAATCGATAAAAATATAATCATATTTATCCCTGACGCTCTGGATAACCTTTTTCAAGGCAAATTCCCTTTGTTCAGTGGATGCCAATTCTATTTCCGCACCCACGAGGTCTATTGAGGATGGGATGATGTCCAGGTTGTCCACGGCAGTATTACGGATAAGAGAAACCGGATTTGCGGTTCCCATGATCGCGTGATAAATATTATCGTCATTGGAAGCGTCAATGCCCAGCCCCAGGCTGGCATTGGCCTGGGGATCAAAATCCACAAGCAGGACTTTTTTGTCCATCAGTGCCAGGGCCGCTGAAAGGTTGATGGCGATGGTTGTTTTTCCAACACCTCCCTTTTGATTGGCTATGGTCATGACCTTGCCCATCAAACTTCAATGTTTTGGCCGATCTCCAGGAGAATCAGGTCTTTGTCCCTCTGCCTGAAGTGATCTTGGGCGGCGTCTGTATCAATTTGTATGATATCGAAGGTGTTGTAATGACAACCTAAAACACGATTGCATTTCACCATATCTGACGCCAGGCAGGCATCTTCATAGCCCATTGTAAAATTGTCCCCGATGGGAAATACAGCCAGGTCGAGGGGAGGGCATGTTTCGGGGATGAGTTCAAAGTCCCTGGTTAAAGCGGTATCGCCTGCGAAATAGACACACTTGTTGCCATTCCATATGACAAATCCCCCGGGATTGCCGGCATATGTGCCGTCGGGGAAACTGCTCGTGTGGATGGCATTCACATACTTGCACGTCCCAAATTCAAAACTGGCCTTACCTCCATGATTTAAGGGGTGCCCTTTAAGGTTTTTCGCGCCGTAATACCCTACAATTTCAAAGTTCGAAACGATCAATGCCCCGGATTGGCCCACGATGGTCTCTACATCGGCCACATGGTCACCATGGCCATGAGTGATCAGCACATACTGGGGTTTGAATGCGCTGATGTCGATGTCCTTCGCAAGGGGATTACCGGAGATAAATGGGTCGATCATGACTTCGATCCCTTTTGATTGGAGATAAAAGCAACCGTGTCCTAAATAGGTGATATTCATATTTTATACTTTAAACAGCAAAGATAAGGAGTCCCTACATAAAAAGAGACTACAGTTATGATTCTGTAGTCTCTTTATCCCGCAGTGTTTGTCTATCAGTTCTGGATGAGCACCTGTTGAGTGCTTAATGTTCCATCTATGTAGCGCACGACCACGAGGTACGTGCCTCCGGGCATGTTCTTCAGGTGAACTTGATTTATGGTCCTGATATCATCCAAAGTCCGGATGGTCGAACCGTCCTTGGTCATGATGTAGATGGTCTTAACCCGTTGTGCATCCTTCACTTCAACATTGAAGATCTGTTGTGTGGGATTCGGATACACTTCAAAAGTGCTCTGTTGTGCTTCGAACAATTCGACGCCATCATTATCTGCCACCCTGTTCTCTACAGGAAGATCATCATCTTTAAATAGAGTGGAAAAGCCGAGACAGTAATCCTCGGTTTCACCGTAGTCAAATATTTCACATGGCCCCGTTGGATAGCTGCCTTTTTTCATGGCCACGCGCATGCGTGTTTCCCCAAGCGGAATAGATGACGGTATCGTGACAATTCCTGAAAGGGTGGAAGCCCCGTGGCCATAGGCGATCATTTCTCCAGGGTCATTGTAGTCATCATCCATATTGTAGTCAACCCAGACCTTCCAGTAGACCATCGCCGGTTTTTCGTTGCCAAAACCAGGCGTAAGATGGAGGACGTAGGAATGCCCTGGAATCATCTTCTTACAAATATGGGTGTAATTGCCATAGCCGCCATCATCACCCGATGAATTGACGAGCAAGCCGAATGTGATGGACTTGATGTAACTGCCGGCAGAATTTTGACCGCCGGAGGGACAATAATTCGAATTGACAATCACATCGAATGAGCACGTGG
>JBFKJL010000038.1:0-13562 GCA_041631795.1 Saprospiraceae bacterium
CAATCGCTGTTTATATATTTTTCAATGTGGAAATATACAAATCTCAGCGTCAATACGCAGTGATCAGGATCATGGTGGAGGATTTTTATTTGGTGTCTTACAAAATTCCCTGAGTTGCTCACCCGTTGGCAGGGATGCCAATGTCAACAACTGTATGTGGCGTTCACCCGTTGGCATCCCTGCCAATACCCATTCCTGTTCCCGTTGGCATCCCTGCCAACAGGCTATACACCGGGTCTATATCTTTAAGCCCTCAAAACCACGCTGAATTTAAAGATTTGTTAAAGACTTTATTTTCCCAACGATCACCCTCCCTAAAGCCCTCTTTATGTTTAGTGATCAAGAGATAAAACCCTATGTTATGAAACATATATTTCTTATAGCCCTGGCCATTGTGGCTTTTTCCGCTTGCAGCGACAGTGATGATGAATTCGAAGGTGACAGGGATCGCCTTGAAGGATATTGGTCGTTGACCGATATTACGGGGGGCATTGCCGGCACGGGGTATGAAGCATCATTCGACCATCTTCAATTCAATGATGACGACAGGTATGCGCTGATGGTCCATGATGCGGTCATCCAGGAAGGGAAATACATATTGAGAAAAGAGGACGAACAGCTTTTTATCCTTTTTACACCGGTTTCAACGAACAACATATTTTTTCATGATTTTGAAAAAAGGGTCGTCTTCGGCGACCAGGACACAACCCTCGTCCTTTCTGATCCTTGCTGTGACCTGTATGTGTACAGTTTTGAGAAGGAAGGGAAGTGATAAGGGACTTCCTCTCCGGGGGTCCTCTATTCAGGTAATTTAGACGAGTCCCCTTTGTGAATAGGGCACATTTTCGCCGTATTCAAGGTGTCGCTTCAGGACGCGCAGATACATGGCCCAACAAAAAGCAGACCGGCGATAATGGTCGTTCAGTTCCGGCCAGCCAGTGTGGCTGAACCTGACCCGGACATCGCTGTCTTCGTTTTCAAGTTCAAATCCGACTAACGTCCCATTCCAATCCTCGTCGGATTGGGTCATCTTGAATACTATGTTTTTGTTGTGGATGTTATTTAACACCCGGGCGGTCCAGATGTATCCCGGACCGAAATCAAATTCGATTTCACTTTTATTGTCATCCAGCCATCGGGCATTTTCAGGCCACCATGAGGAGAGCCCTTCAGGGGTTGATAAATGGCTATAGATTTTCTTTGCGGACGCGGCTATCCAAAGATCGAGATGTATATCGGGCACAGTTTAATTTTTTTATTAACGAATCGTCATAATCATGAGTGGTTCCACCGTTGGCAGGGATGCCAACGGTAACAGAAAGGGTATCAAATCACCATTCTTTTGAAAGGTTCCGTTGAAAGAAATCGTTATAAGATTTAAGCGAGGACGCTTAAATGATCCCGGACGCTTGAATGATCCTATTGAAGAGATCATCCGGCGACCAGTTTGTTCTGTACAACGCCAAGTTCCTGACTCCGGATCTCTACGATATCCCCGGCTTTTAAAAACCGGGAATGGTCACCGCGGAGTTTGACCTTAAGTTTTCTAAACCTGTCAAAACCCAGGAGATAGCTCAATCTGACCAATGCCCTTGGTGTGGCGATGGCGACACCCCCTCCTGTACCCGTGAGGACCAGATCTCCTCTATTCAGAGATGCGTCGGGATATTTTTTGAGTATGAATCCTAACATTTCCTTTGGAGTATAGATCATATTATCGGTCGTCAATGATTGCCGGACCTCTCCATTGACCAGGGTTTCTAACCTGACGCATGGAATGGAAGCTGGCCCGGGATTTTGTGGTATCCATATCTTGTCGGACACAGGCAAAAAACCGGGAAAGCTCTTGGACAGCCCCCAGTAGTCATAACGATCGGGCATGCCTTCGCCGAGCAAGCCCACACTCCTGGCGGACAGGTCATTTGCTATAAAATAACCCAGTAAGGGGATGTAGTCCTCATCCTCCAGATTTTGTCTGTTGATGTCTTCGAGCAAAACGAATCCGAGTTCAACCTCGTAATCAAGAAGGGGGGAGAAGTGCTCAAATTCATCCCGAAGTTTTTCAGCCGCAGCGGGATCCATCTCTTTAACAGCAGCGATCATTTTTTCCCTTTTGGGCACACGCACTTGCGTTTCGTGACGCGTCAATGCATGATGTTTCTTCTTGAAAATCGGCGGTAAAACATCAGGGTCAAATTCAGCCGCTGTTTCCACAAGGTGGTCGCGATAAGTCAGTCCCATGGCATAGATATTGCCGGGCGGCGATATACTGTCCATGGGTATATAGCTGCCTTCCGACATGTCCAGGCAATGAAATTCAGCCGGGTCGGGGATGTTGTTCAATGGGCGGAGAAGATAGTAAACGAATCCCAAGGCGAGGAGGAGGAATGAAAAGAGGATTATATTTTTCGAGGTCATGATCTGATGTATGATGCACCTTAAATGTAATAAAAGCTGTGTTTTTTCAATCAAAGGAGACAATACAGGGTATTACTGCAATAGTTACAAGAAATACAAAGGATCATTCAACATCCAGGATCGCTGTTTTTACACCTGAGAATTATATTCAAACTAACAGAGGCAAGAAGTGATTGAAGCCGGACTCGAATTTTGAGCCGACATCATCACATTCGGAGTCACTTTGATAGTTAAAGATCAGTCATATTCGATTTTGAATTATCTTCACCCAAAACATATCAGCCATAGACAAAGAAGAAAAAAAAAGAATTAAAGCTGCGGCCAAGATCCGAAAGAAAGAGATCAAGGCTGGCATGAACACCGGAATGGAAAAGACCAAGCCCTCCGGCAGAGCTGTGCGTTTTGCAGAAAGCGTCAAAGGGGTCATCTACCTGGTTCTTGCCATATCCCTGATCGTTGCCATTGTACTCGGGCAGACAGGGGTGATCATCACTCTCGACGACATCATTGAAAACCTGATTGTCGCAAATGCGGGTAAAATCGTGCTGGTCATCATCGCCCTCGCTTTTTTCATTTATGGCCTGAAAAACCTGAGGATCGTCAGATAAAGAAGCACCTACACCTTACTCGGCAAAACACCAAACCGCTCCTTGAAGGATTTGGTGAAATAGGACATGTTCGTATAGCCAACCGAATAGGCGATCTCGGAGACGGTGCCGGCTCTTTTTTCCAGCATCCGCCTGGCTTCATTCAACCGGATCTCCGTGATCATCTGGTTAGCCGACTTATTGGTCAGGGCCTTGAGTTTGCGGTGCAACTGTGAGCGGCTAAATCCAACAGTCCGTGCCAGGTCTTCCACGGACAACAATTCGTTGTCGAGATTTTCCTTAATGGCCTGGATGACACTTTGCAGGAACTGGTCATCCAGGGAAGACATGTCCAGGTCTGGGACCACCGCCATGTCCGAAGCCATAAACCGGGACCATAGTTTTAGGCGGGCATCGACCAGGTTGTGCATGTGCAAACGCAATTCTTTTGCATCAAAGGGTTTGGTCATGTACACATCCGCACCCTGGGTCAGCCCCTCAATCTTATTTTCCTGGCCTGCTTTGGCCGTCAGCAGGATCACGGGAATGTGACTGGTTTTTGGATTTGTTTTGAGGGACTGACAAAGGGCATAACCATCCTTTTTGGGCATCATGACATCGCTGATGATGATATCGGGTATATGCTCAAAAGCCATGCGCTCGCCCTGCATGCCATCTACAGCTGCCAGGACTTTGTAATGGTCCCGGAGAATCTCCTCGATGAATGACCTGAGATCATCATTGTCTTCCACGACGAGAACGACCGGTAGGTCATCAGTCTGCATTACAGCTTTATTGACGACTTGCTCCTGGTTCTTCATCAGGGGTATCTCACCAGGTGTCTCAATCTTTTCCAATGTTTCGCCAAAGGCAGAGACTGCTGATTCCGGGAGCCCCTTTAATGTATATGGCAACCGCGTTTTGAATGTGGTCCCTTCACCCAAGACACTGCTCACGCTGATCTGTCCGTTGTGCAGGTCCACAAGTTCCTTGGTGAGTGCCAGGCCAATCCCCGAACCTTTTTTCTCGGACCCTTCCACCCTGTAAAACCGCTCAAAGATCCTTTTGAGATCCGACTTCCCGACGCCGCTGCCGGTGTCACTGACCTCAATGGAATAATATTCTTCATCAAATTGTACAGTCACGGTCACTGCGCCCCCCGAAGGCGTGTATTTAAATGCGTTAGACAACAGGTTCGTCAGGATCTTTTCCAGTTTATCCTTGTCGTAACAAGCTTCATCCAGTTCCTTTGGAAAACTCGTATTCAGGCTGATGTTTTGGCGTTCAGCCAAACTTTGAAAGGAAAATACGACAGACCGGATGAAGCGGATCAAATCACCCCGGGTAAGTTTCAACTGCATATGCCCGCCTTCCGCTTTTGACAGGTCGAGCAACTGGTCCACAAGATTTTGCAGGCGCCTGGCATTGCGCCGGATCATGGCGAATGCCTCAGGCTTTAGAACGACGGGGGCATCTTTTGAAGAACCAACGGCAGGCTGTGCCTCCCTGGCGTTGTTGATCGGTCCCATGATAAGCGATAAGGGCGTTCTGAATTCATGGCTGATGTTGGCAAAGAACCGGGTTTTGATCTCATCAAGGTCCATGATGCGCTGGATCTCGGATTGAGCTTCCTGGGCGGCCAGTTTTTCTGCAACCGCTTCTTTCATCATTTGCTGCCTTCTGTATGCAATACCAAAAGAATAGGCAATAATCTGAAGGAGGATTCCCCACGAATAGGGCTCGAAAGGCAGTCGAATCAATCGTTCAGACCACAATCCACCCAGAAGTGCGGCCACAGTCGCTATGATCGCACCAAACCCGAAATAGCGTGCGAATGGATCCTTTCTTGAAGCAATATAAATAGCCAGGCCAAGCCCAAGAATGGATGATCCGATGATCCATTGGTAGTGGTGTCCAATAATACCAAAGTATATTTTTTCAGGGTGTGAGATAACACTTAATACTGTAACAATGATCTCGGCACCAAGGGCCCAGGTATAAACCAATATGATCTTGTCAAGGGCAGGAAATTTATCTTTAGAATTAATAAAAGAACGCCCGAAGAACCAGAAGGTGAACAGTATACAGTTTGACACTGCTGTCCAGACAGTAAACCGGTGCTTCCAAAAGTCTCCCGTCAGAAAATCACTTGTGTAATCATTTGCCAATGCTTGAGTGAGAGTGCATACTCCAAGCCAAAGGCAGAACCACAGGAAAATGGATTCTCTAAGGTAGATGTACTGAAGCAGGTGGTATAGAAGGGTAATGAAGCAAATACCAAACAAAAAAGACCTAAAGAAGATGTGGTAATTTATGTATGGGTGATAAAATTCATACTCCGGGGCTCGCAACGATAAATTGAAAAAAGGAGGGATGCCCCCAATGATGGATTCTATCCTGATGTACAATGTCACTGTTTGACCTGCAGGTAGTTCCAGGTTTATGCTATTTTGATTATACGGTATGGGAATCTCTCTTTGGCTTTGGGGGTAATTGCCACCAGATCTTTTATGAAAGAGTGATTGGTCTTCATTAAACGCATAGACATCCACTTTGCCATTGCCTCTGATCCAGGCCATATCCTTGAAATACTTGTCCTCGAGGTGTAGTGTCCATCCTATAAGGCTGTCATCAGTCACCACTTTTATTTTTCCCCAATAAACCTTTCGTGGATCGAGGTGGCGAGGCAAGGCATCCCGAGTGAGATAATTGAGTGAACTGTCATTGATAATATCGTTAACACCCAATCTTCCATCAGGATCAGGATAGATTTGCAGGTGATTATCGAGGGCATGCACCGGATATTGCGCATCAATCTGATAAACGTCCTGGGCAGACAAGAGTTTTGCTGCGGAGAGACAGATCAGGCACAATATCCAGCGCATCATAAATTATTTGCGTTTGAGTTAAAGTAAGATACTCTTTTGTATCGAATCTTAATTTTGTACTTCGCCTGGCGGCACATAAGTGGGCACAATGTTCTCAATGGGCTTGATCGATTTCAGATAGGCGAAAATCGCCCTGATATCGTCGTCCTTCATTTCTGCATAGGACTGCCAGGGCATGGGCGGCATGAGTGGCCTGCCATTCTCAAGACCTTTGTGTTTTCCCTGTGTCAAAGCCCTTTTAAAGTGCTCATAGGACCAGTTGCCAATACCCGTCTCATGCGGCGTCAGATTGGCGCCATAAGATATGCCCCATGGACCGACAGAAGCCGTCAGGTCACCGTGAAACAAAACCCAGGCTCCTGGCTTTGCCTGGTCTTTGGGGATGGGAGGTAAAGGATCACCCGCAGGGAAGCCCATCATCCACCGATCCCTGTCGGGAACAGGACCATTTGGAGTCATCTTTTTCGGTGTATGGCAATGGTCACAACCAATGATTCCGGTGAGGTATTCACCGCGTTCTACCAGACCTTCATCAGGGAAGGCCGATGCATCGTGCATGATCGAACCGGATGATTCAACCCTGCCACAGTTTGAAAAGGCCAGGGTCACTAACAGCAGGGGCAGGAATAATTTGAGTAAGTTTTTCATTTCTTGATTTTTTAATGAGTGAACAAGGTGATGGTTTATATGAATCTATCGAGAAGCGAGCTCAGAGAGTAAAAGGGTATAGAGCTTACTGCTTTCATCGTATTCAATGGTATAATGCGTGGGATAATAACCGGCTTTCTGCCATTTTTGAGGTTGCCTGATCGGCACTTCTATGGTTGATTTAGAGTCGAGAAAAGCCTTCGTCACCATGGGTTCCAGGAAGTTGATTTGCGCATCGTACTTCCCATAGATAAATGTGTGTGTAAATGGACCCGTTCCAGCGATCTCGGGTGAGAGCAAATCAATAATATGCGCTCCCATGCGTGGCACGCCACCCGGTGTTTCGAGATACATGGGCGCCAGGTAATCCGGTAATAGAGGGATGTTGAATTCCACACTGTCAAATGGAGTGATCACATCTCGCTCAGCCTGGGACATGAAATAAAAATGAAAGTCAAAATGCGGCAGGTCATAGACCATCATAGGTTCATGGCCGTGTTCGTTCCAGTCCATGGTGACATGGTTGAAAGGTGGCACGGCAATGTCTTCGGGGAGATGCAGGACAAATTCATCGGCATGCATGCTGCCAGTGGGTAAATTTTCAAGGGCAGTTTCATCAAACTGGACGCCTATCGCAATCGGCTTCTGCTGATCATCCGTTCGGACATACGTCCACGCCTCACCATCTCCAATACTGACCCGTTCGCCATAGTATTCAGTGGGTGTGACCTCGGTATCATTGTCGGAAGAACATGCACCCAGTAATGAAAGTGCAACAATGGATAAGAACATTTTAAAATTTTTCATTGTATCAATTTTTTAGTGATTAATATTTCGGAGTTTTTCATTTCCGTTTACACCTCAAAATTGAAGATGATGTGTACAATAGTCTTTTTCAATTGTTGCAAATAATGACTTAAATGTCTTATAACCAAAGCGTTGCAACACCTGTGATATTGAATGCAACAAGAGTGTTATCTTCAGCATTACAACATTGAGTGCTCATTTGACTTAGAGGAAAAAGCTTTGATTTCTGGGACATGAGGATTGATGAATCTCAAAACTTTCATGGAAATAAAATCCACGTGATGTGATCTTTTTTAATAAAGGCCCGCTATGGGAAGGTGAGCATTCTAATCCCACACATATTTCCAGGACCCGTCTTCCTGTCTTTTCCAGACAGTATGGAAGATGCCACGGCTTTGTCTTGTTGTGTCTGGTCCGGGCACGGTCAGGGTATAATATCCATAGGTATAGCCCAGGTCGCCTGATGCGGCCACATCCACGAATTCCGGGGTCCATTCCAGTTGGATTTCAGTCCCTGTTGGGCGGGATTCAAACATTTTGCGAATGGCTTCTTTGCCAATAAAGAGATCTTCCTCTCGTTTGATGACGGCCGTTTCTGCGGCATATTGCAAGAAGCCTTCTGACAAGCCTTTCTCGGCCACCATTTTTGCAAAAGCTGCTTCCGTGTCGACAATTTCTTGTTTCCACTGGTCCGGGGATCCGGTGTATTGCTGTTTGGACTGACAGCTCAATACCAGGGTCATAATGGATATCCAAAATATGTTTTTCATGGTGCAATTTTAATATGAATGTATGGAATTATGGTGATGATTAGACATTCATGTTCATTGATATTTACAAGTGTCCCGGATGCTGGAATCTGTGACATTTTTTGATTTAAAGCGTCATAATGTGACACCCTTTTATATGATTTATTAATTCAAAATGTTTCAAAATGGAATACCTAACAAATACACTTTCAACATTTCTCGAATCTGTCGGCGGTTTGCTGCCCGGTGTCCTGGGCGCTATCCTTGTCCTGATCATTGGATGGTTCATTGCCGGTGGCTTAAGCCGCCTGACAAGGAAATTGCTCAGCAAGACGAACCTTGACAATCGTGTTTTTAAGAGCGTCAGTGACGGCATCAGTCCTGAAAAATTTCTCAGCAAACTGGTGTACTACCTGGTCATGCTCATTGTCCTGCTCATTGTCCTGGAAATGCTGGGCGTCAGCCAGGTCCTTGACCCACTCAAAAACATGGTCAATGAATTCTTTGGATTCATCCCTAACCTGATCGCGGCGGGCCTCATTGGTTTTATCGGATTTATCATTGCGACGTTTGTCTCTGAACTTGTGGGCCTGGGTGCCTCAACCATCAACAACTTTTCCAGCCGGTTTGGCATGTCAGCCGAGGAATCGGGCTTCAATATCGTCAATGTCCTGAAAAAGGTTGTGTTCATATTTATATTTGTGCCCATCCTGATTGCGGCGCTCGATGCGTTGAATATCAGCGCGATTTCCGAACCGGCCACACACATGCTTAGTGTGTTCATCAATGCCATTCCCAATATCTTCGCGGCCGTCCTGATCATTGGCGTGTTTTATATCGTCGGACGCTTTATTACGGGCTTGTTGAAGGATATCTTATCCGGCATGGGAGTCGACAACATGTCACAATCGATTGGGTTGGGATCTGTTTTGGGCAATCAGTCCATGTCAGGCCTTTTATCGAATGTTGCCTTTTTCTTCATAATGTTCTTTGGGATTATAACAGGCATCGAAAAGCTGCACTTTGTCCAGTTGAATGAAGTCCTGATGGATGTACTCGGCCTGTCTGGGCGCATCTTCTTTGGGCTGGTCATTATTGTTTTGGGTAATTTCCTGGCCAACATCGCATACAGGTCCATGTCTGAGGGCAGACAGAATACTTTCGTGGCGAGCATTGCACGGATAGCGATTCTCGGGCTTTTCCTGGGCATCTCGCTCCATGAAATGGGGATCGCTGATCATATCGTGAATCTCGCATTTGGATTGACATTGGGCGCTGTTGCCGTCGCTGTGGCCTTATCCTTTGGCCTGGGTGGGCGCGAAGCTGCTGGAAAACAAATGGAACACATACTCCGCAAGATCCGCGGTGAAGAGTGATCAAATGCATAAGTCATTTAAAGCCGGTTCTCCTGGGAGCCGGCTTTTTTTTTACCTGGTCATTCACTGTTAGAAATTAGTTTACCATTTCCCCAAAAAACAGTGCCTTCCTGCCAAAAAACGAATTTTTCCTCCCGTGCATAGATTATTCCCGGATGTGTCTGAATGAAGGATCACCTTTGTCCCATAAAAAAATGACCTGGATCATGAAAATAGATTTTACTATTAGTTACATTATGTTCAAGCGGGCCATTAGCCTGTTTGCCGTTTTACTATTTGTTTACCAAAGCAATCTTTGGGGACAATGCTCTTTGAGCTGTGGCATAGACAATGCCTTGTCCGGAGAAACAAGTTGTTTAAATATCGGTGTCCCGTATTTTGGTATAGAAATCGGGATTGATGCCCTGAATGGGAGCACCAACCCGCAGATCATCAATGCGCTTAACGGCAATGAACTGGTCAACAAGCTGGACAATTGCTGCGGAAACGACGATGATTGTGTATCGATATTTTTTACTGTTCCTGCCTCAGGAGGCGCCTATGCCCTGGAGGAGATCAACGCGCTTGGTTCAGGGTCAGTATACATGGACTGTTCTGATCTAAGTCCATTTTTCAATCAGCCTTTGACATATAGCAGCAATGCCTATGAACTTATATTTTGTCCTCCCGGAGGCTCCGGATCAAAGCGCATCGGTCTGGCCCCGGTTTTTGAAATTGAGACTGTCGTGAGTCATGAATCTTTTGAAGGTTTCAATGACGGAGAGATTTCGGTTTCGTATACTCCTGGCAACCCCAATGTTCAACCAACGGGTACGGTCAAGTATTCCATTGATGGGATTGGCGGAAGTACGGAAAATACAACCGGCGTTTTTACAAACCTTGAAGATGGCTTTTACACAGTGCATGTTTATGATGGCGCAGATACAGACACATACAATACAGTCAACGCTGTTGTCGGTCCCGGTAGCGACTGCGATGTTTCAAATGCCATGGGAGATTGTGATGGCGACGGGGTTGTTAATGGCAGTGATTGTGATCCTGCAGATCCTTCAATACTGGGTCCGGGCGGAGATTGCACCACTTCCGGTGGCCTTGCAGGGACCTTGGATGTTAATTGTTATTGCATAGCCAACAGCGGGGGCACCTCGAGCGGCGGTGACGGGGGTTTGGAATCCAACAGCCGGCTGGCTCAAAAGATTGCACAGCGCAATTACAGGATGAAAAGAGATAATTCTAACCTGTACCATCAACGGATCAACGGTAACATTCCTTTTGCACAGGTCGGCACGCCGGGTAAAAGTTCTGACATTGTTCTCGGTTCACTTATTCCCACGCAACTTTGGGGAGCCTATGTCGCTGAAAGCACTCCCATCGGTCTGGTGGATATTACAAATGCGACCGAGGTTCTCGGAGTGGATTATTACATGGACGGATTGAGAACGGCCGTTGCTCTGGTTTTGAGATCCGAGAACGGTGTTTATGAGCATTCAAAGTACGTCTGTGACAGGCTCGACGGGGCGCAATTAACGAACATAGTGCATACGCCTATCATGGGGAAAGATTTTATAACATACGAAATCCTCAACCTGCAAGGCGAGACAGAATATGCGCTCAGTTTTTCAGGGCATATTCAGGCCGGCGGGGTTGTCCTGGAAAACCATTGGAATCTTGATGATTATCCAGCCAGTGAGGAATATATCAACTTTCAGATTTGGGCTTCATCCCAGGAAAAATTGCAAAGCCTCACAACATCCGTTATTGAAAATCTCAACAACCAGGTACCGGTCATGGAATATCATATCACGGGGATTCCCCAGGCGTTTGTCAGGGATGGGTTTTATCAAAACGGAGCTTTGTACCTGACCATCATTAACAAGGGCCCATCGACAACATTAAAAGTGCAGGGTGTACTCAGAAGATCAGAGACAGGAGAGAATGAATCCTATGGTGATATGCTGTATTTATCAGAAGATACATCAAGGATGTACAGACTGGAGACGGGTCATTTTTATGATATTGGTCTTCAATTGAACGACCAGAAGGGGTATCACGATGGTTTGTTTATGGCAGACGGCACCTGGGGTGTGGATGAGATCACCGAGTATGCTGAGGTGCATGATTTTGAGATCCTTCCGCAGGAGCAAAGTTATGGCATGGCATCCTTACAATTGGAACGCGGTGTCTATTGCGAGGCAAGCGTCAAAAGCTATATCAATATTTACAGGTCACTGACGCCAAAATGGAATCCTGTGGACCTGACGGCATACAACAGTATTTCATTCAAGGCCCGGGGGAGTGGAAGGGTCGAACTTTCTATTGTTCGGCAGGGAGAGACCGAATGGTCAAGGCAAATGAGAACTGTACTCACTTTATCAGAAGATCCTGTCACTTACACCCTGGCATTCAGCGATTTTTTCAATTATACCACAAAAGAGGACATGTCGGATATCTATATGCTAGTGGTAACCCTCCTGGGTGAAGGGGAGACTTTTTCTGACAAAACACTGGATCTGTCAGATATCCGGTTTCATACCGTGACGACAACGGCGACACGGGAGGAGTCATTAAGTGATCATGTGGTCATCTACCCCAATCCGACTGCGGATATTATCTCCATAGCTAACCTGTCACATGATGTGTCCGTGGACATCATCAATGGTGAAGGCAGAATTATCATGCAATCATCCAGCCTAAGGCGACAAGATGGGACAATGGATGTACGGATGCTTTCTCCAGGGGTGTATTTCCTGCGAATCAGATCAAGTGAAGGTGGTGATCGCATTGAAAAATTTATCAAGCTGCCGTAAAATATTAGTCATTATCTAACCATGTTGATTTTAAGGCATCAACATCCAGGTTACGTTACATGATCCTCTGATTTCGCTGACTTTCTGCATTTGCCGATAAAGGAGAATTATGAACAGGCGATCAAAAATGAATTGTATTTTCATTAAATTAGGAGTGAGATTTTCATTCATCACTCAAAAAGTCAACAAAATGCGTTTTATAATTTTCCTTTTTACCCTTTCTTTTTTCATGGCGTGTGACAATGCCTGTGTCTGTAAGATTGGCGAAACCAATGTCACTGCCGTAAAAGCCATGTATGACGCTTTTGCCGAAGGCGATGTTGAATCGGTCCTTGCGGGTCTGTCGCCGGAGATTGTGTGGAACGAAGCTGAAAATTTTATATATGCTGATGGCAATCCTTACAAAGGACACGACGCTGTGGTGGAGGGTGTCTTTGGACGGCTCGGCGCAGAATGGGAATACTGGAATCTTGAAGACAAGGCGTTTCACCCTGTCGGAGGAGATAATGTCCTCGTGACGGGGCGGTATAAAGCCAAAAACAAGGCTTCAGGAAACATGCTTGATGCACAGTTTGCCCATGTCTGGACACTGCAGGATGGCAAGGCTGTGAATTTTCAGCAATACACGGATACCAAGCAGGCTGCTGAAGCTGTTTTGGTGCCTGAAGTGGACGAGGGCTCTGATGAGTCGGGGGAATAGCGCTTAAACAAGACATAGAATTCCGAAGTGTATTTAAAGTAAAAAAGGTGTGGCCACTGCCACACCTTTTTTGTTGCATATATTCATCGGTACTTAAACGAACTTGCGATTTGTCCACGAAGATAATTTCCAGTGATAGGTTTCAAGTTCCTTGATCATGCGACTGACCATGAAGGTTGTCCCGATGTCACCATTCTTTGCGGCTGATTCATGGGTCACCAACATGAGTTCTGTCAGTTTTTCAATGTCACTGATCAGGTCGTAGATCATGTATTCTGCGCTTTTATCCGGAGAGGACTCATTGATCGTTGATTCCTTGAGGTAGCGTGTTAATCGCACTTCCGGTATTTGTCCAAAGACGCGAATGCGCTCGGCAATTTCATCAATGTTTGTCAGTCCACGCTTGTACATTTCCTCTGTCACATCGTGGACATCATAGAAATCATTGCCTAAAACATTCCAGTGAAAGCTTTGGAGCTTGTGAAAAAATACCTGGTAGCTCGCCAGGGATTTGTTCAATGCCTTGACGATTTCTGTACTTTCAATTTTTTTGAATCCAAGTTTTGCAAATTGCTTGTTCTG
>JBFKJL010000039.1:0-13337 GCA_041631795.1 Saprospiraceae bacterium
GATGGTCAAATTCGAGGGCCTGATCGGACTTTCAAAAATTAAGCAGAAAATCAGCGAGCATTCAAGCTATATCAAATACCTTCAGCTCAGAAAGGAAAAAGGACTGAAGGAGGAAGAAGATATCAATATTCATTCAGTCTTTACAGGAAATCCCGGCACCGGAAAAACGACAGTGGCGAAAATGATGGGCGCAATCTACAAAAAGATGGGACTCCTTTCCAAAGGCCATGTATTTGAAGTTGACAGAAGCGATCTCGTTGGGGAATATATCGGTCAAACGGCACCTAAAGTTAAGGAGGCGATCAACAAGGCGAAAGGAGGCGTCCTCTTCATCGATGAAGCCTATGCCCTGGCCAGGACCAATGACGACAGCAAGGACTTTGGGCGTGAGGCCATAGAAATTCTTGTCAAAGAAATGTCCAATGGCACGGGTGATATGGCTATTATCGTCGCCGGTTATCCCAAAGAGATGAAACATTTCATCAACTCCAATCCTGGCTTGAAATCGAGATTTAAGCAATATTTTGAGTTTCCTGATTATCTGCCACAAGAACTTGTGGAGATTGCCCATTATGCCGCTGAAGAACAGGGTGTGGTTTTTGCGTCAACTGCCAAGGAACGACTGGATGAACTGATCATTGAGGCCTACCGGAACAGGGATGCCAGTTTTGGCAATGCCCGTTTTGTCAATGACCTTGTTGAAAAAGCAAAGATCAACCTGGGGTTACGAGTCATGCTCAATGAAAATCCCATGGCTCTCTCTGACGAAGTGCTGAATACAATAGAGTTCGAGGATGTCGATAAAATCAGGCTTGAGGAAGATCAAACGCTGCCCAACATCCCCATCGACAATGAATTGCTGGAGAATTCCCTCAAAGAACTGGACGAACTTATCGGGATGCCAGAAATCAAGAAGGAAATCTACGAACTTGTCGATGTTGTCAAATATCATAAAAAGGTAGACAAGAATGTCCTGAACAGCTTCTACCTGCACACAATTTTCATCGGGAACCCAGGCACAGGTAAAACAACAGTCGCCCGGATACTGACGAAGATCTACAAAGCCCTCGGATTATTGGAGAGGGGCCATATTATCGAAACAGACAGACAGGGCCTTGTCGCCGGATTTATTGGTCAAACGGCGATAAAGACAAATGAGCGCATTAATGAAGCGCAGGGTGGCGTCCTCTTCATCGATGAAGCCTACGCCTTGAGTCATTATAATGGCCTTCAGGGTGATTATGGCAACGAGGCCATTCAGACTCTGCTCAAAAGAATGGAAGATAACAGGGGACAGTTCTTCGTATTTGCGGCGGGATATCCTGAGAACATGGATCGCTTCCTCAAAGCCAATCCCGGGTTGAGATCCAGGTTTGACAAGATCCTGAAATTTGAGGATTATTCTGATGGTGAACTCCTTGAAATTGCTGAGTCAATGTTTGCCTTAAAAGATTACAGGTTGCAACAACCCGCTAGAGAATTTTTGTCTGAATATTTGAAAACGCTGTACCTTCAAAGGAATAAGTACTTCGGCAATGCCCGGGAGGTCAGAAAGATTGTTCTTGAAATCATTAAGAACCAAAACCTCAGACTGGCCACTCAAAAGAAAGGAAAAGGGCAACCCAGGAATTTTGAAATTTGCCTCGATGATCTGAAATTCCTCAAAGATGCCCAGGACAAAGACCTCTTCAGGAGAGAGCGCATCGGGTTCAACAAATAATTAGAATACAGCTTTTACACCTCCCTGGATTTGTCTTTCCAAAACAGGCAGGTCATACCAGAGGGCATATTTTACATTGAAGATGTTGTACACATCTCCAAAGATGCTGAAGGTGTCATTGATCTTGATGTCAAACCCTGTTGCACAATCGTAAAAACCATCAATGGCAGAAGTGATTCCGTCAGGAGCTAAATATTCGGAAGCCGACCTGAACTCGACAGCCTGGTACAATTTAACGGTTCCCTTCAAGAGTTCTTGCGACAGCCGGACTTCCAGCTTATGGTGAGGATTGTAGTAAACATCCTGAAATGAGTTGTTTGCATTGATCATGTAGGTGTAGGATCCGGAGGCTTTCACCCATTTCAGCGGGTGATAAGAACTCTTCAGTGTAATGTCCCACCTGTCCCTGTCGCCAGTGATTGAAGTGAACCGGACAATGTCGTCATTATTGGCGAATAAAACTTCATTCTCAGTCTGTATGAACGAACCCTTAAGAGATACTGATACCGTTTTATCCACATAATGCAAGCCCAGGCTGAAGGTGTTTTGACGCGCCAGCGTTTCAGGCTGCTCATCAAACCACCAGGGATTTTGTCCAAGTAAAGTTGCCATGGTATTCCAGTGATTTTTTTGCCTGACCTCTGCTGAAAGATAGAGACTTTGGAGGACCGTATATTTGACGTCAATTTGTGGAAAAATGCGGGTATGATCTGAAGATTGGAAAAAGGACAAACCGGCATCCATGGAAATTTTGTTTGAATTGTATGCCAGGGAAGGTCTTGCATTCAGCAAGTGAAAAGATCGTTTGACATCAGAATAATTGCGCTTGTACAGGTTCATCTCGAATGGGAGGGCGAGACGCCAGTCTGAGCTCAGGTTTTTCCTGACGCTGCCACGCACTGAAATCGTCTGCAAGCTGGCATTGTATTCTTTGAGTTCATCCCTGACGGCACCGATGTTCAACTTTGCCGATAGACCTTTATCTTCGTAATCTGATATGACGAGGCCGGCGTTGGCCCCATACTGGTCAATAGAGTGGGGGGGATCCTGGAATTGGGCGTCCATAAGATAACTGTGAAAGAAGTGCCGTCTTTTCCAATTCCCGAAGGTTGATAACGTGACTTTGATCTTCGGTTTTAAAAAATACCCTCCATAGAGTTCAGCCCTTGTATCCGAGGCTTTTTGATTTTCAATTGAAGAATTGTCAAATGAACTATGGAAAGCTTTCACGCCGATCTCAAACCAGTCGGGCACAAAGTAATTGTAGGAGGCTTCAGCCAACGGGGCCCTGAAATTGCCATAGCCGAGCCTGACGAGGCCGTTTTTAATCGTTTTTTGTTTGTTTTCCCTGAAATAGACAGGACGCACTATAGGTTCCTGCTTTTCAAATTCAATCATAGGAGCCTCTGATATACTGTACGTGTAGAGAATAGGGGGAAGGGCCTCTTTATCCTGCCTTGGATAGACTTTCTTCATTTTGATATCTTCAAATTTTGCTTTGAAAGCCTTGATCACTTCCACATTTTCAGAGGGAAGGCCTGTTGTGTCAACCTGGCTCCGCATAAAGTTTGCGAGAAGCAGGAACATAAAGATCAGAAAATAGGTATATCTCATTTTTGTATGGTGTCTTGTTCAAATATGGTATGCTCTGCATCCTCCTTGATGCGATTTTCTTTGCTCATTTTTTCTTGGATTTTAGACAGCAATTGTTCTGCCTCTTTCGTCAGTTCATCATTTGTTTTAAAGTTTTCCAGGACAGCCTCACACGCTGCCTGGGCGTTCAGGTAATCCTCTTTATCGTAATATATCCTGCCGATCAGCAAAATGCTTTTCGCGACCCAAAAAGGATAGGCGGCAGCTGTTTTAGTCGTTGAAAGGGCTTGCGTTTCAGCAGTCACGAGGTCGTTTTTCAAGTAGAAAATTTCTGAAACCAGATAGCTTGCTTCTGCAGCCTGGTTGTTATTCGAAAACCGAATGACCTTATTGAATTGAGCGATGGCATCATCGTATTTTTCTTGCCGCATTTGGGATTTACCCAGGTAGAAATATGCAGTGCCCTTTTGAATGGAAGAGACATCCTGGTGATCCGAGACCAGCACAGCGTATTTTTCAATGCCTTTTTCATTCTTGATGATATAGGCTGAGTAGAGGGCTGATTCTAAAATGTCAAGATCATTCAGGCCTTCGGAATTCTTTACAAGTTGATTAAAAAAACGGAAGGCTTGATCAAAGTCCTGCTTATAGTTAAAACTGATCAAAGCGGCTTTCCTTAAAGCAGGGGTAAAGAATTCAGATGGCTTCTCCTCTACAATGGTCGCATAAGACTTTAGGGCCAGATCATATTCCTTGAGAATGGAAGCGGCTTCTCCCTTGTAGTATAGTGCTTTGTATCGGTTGTCTCCTTTGAGGAAGTTATCCAGGTACTTATCGAAAGCCCGGATCGCCTGTGCAAATTCTCCACGTTTGAATTGGTCAAAGCCAATGGCAAAACTGATGGAGTCCCTCGCGAGATCGTCAACATCTAACCCCGTTTTATTTTTGATGAAAGAAAAATAACCTGCAGGATCTTCATATTCCTTGAGGAATATCTCCTCGATGGCAAGCAGCGCCTCCTTTTTCTGATCACCTGAAGGATTGAGATCAAAAACACGTTCGTAATTTTCCAGGGCCTGGATCATATCTCCCTGGTTGTAACTGATCAGACCTTTCATCAGGCTTGCTCTAACGGTATATTCTGAGAGGGCACCGTATTTATCAATCACGGTGTCAAAATGCCGGGCCGCAAGATTATTCTTGCCCATGATGAAATAGGCTTCTCCAAGGTTAAAGTGGGCATCATCAGTGAATTGAGAAGACGTATGGTCATTCAGCAAGTCTTCCAAAATCGACACCTTGGAAACAATATCCCCCCTTAACCCTTCGATGATGGCTTTCTGGTAAAGGGCATAATCAGACTCGTTTGCTTGGACCTTGAGAGCTTTGTCATACGCGCTATAGGCTTTGTCATAGTTGTTCAAGTATAGATGACAGTCTCCTTGTCTGAGCATGGCATCACTGTAGAACTTCATTTTCTCTTTATCACTCCGGAATTCTTTTTCAAGTGCATTGAAATGGTTGATTGCCTTTTTATATTGACCGATCTCCAGGGCCTGGTATCCCAGGGTGTAATAACATTCCACGAGGTGGCCCCTATGGCCGCTGCCAATATAATCCTCAAGCATGGCCACAGCCTGATCTCTTTTACCCTGAATCTTGAGAATATAACCTCTCCAAAACATAGCGGATGCAGTCAGGTCTTTGTCTCCAGGTGTTTTTTGACTCAATTCAAGATAAGTGTTGGCCTGAAGCAGGTGGTCGTCATTCAAATTCTGGATGCCGTATCGATATGTAATCACTTTGTAGGTGTTGTTGAGCGCTTTGTTTCGCTCGGGCATGCCTTCTATGACAGCCATTGAAGTGAGGTAATCTTCTGAACGCAAAAGCAAAGCACTCAAAAGATCCTGGCAGTCATCAAAAAAGTGATGTGTTCTTTCAATGTTTTTCAGGCCGTTAATGGCACCCCTGACATTCCCTGATTCGGCTGATAGTTTGAGATAATTGAATTCGCATTCCTGGGTGATGCTATTATCATAATTAAATTTAATGGCTTGTTTAAAGGCGGTTTGCGCCGTCCTTTTGTCATCCTGTGCCAGGGCAATGCGCGCCATGAGGAAGTTGCTGACCTGGCCTACAGGAGAATCGTCATTCTGTAATTCCCTGAAATAGGGTGCAGCTTTATCAGTATGCCCCAGGTTGTAATGGGTTATGCCTATCTGGTAAAACATTTCCTTTGTCAGCTTTTCAGTTGTGGAAGCGTACGTGTCAAGGTGGTGAAGCGCCTTATCATACACCGCTTTCTCAAGGTAGACTATGCCTAAAATTCTGTGTATTTCATTCTTGAATCTCAAATCCGCTGTTTTAAGCACTTTTTCTCCATAGGCAATCACCTTGGCATTGTCACCCTGGGCGTGATAGATCTGTACAAGGTAGTAGGGGATGAGATCCTTGTAACGGTCATCATTTTGTACTGTTAAAAAATTATCAATAGAAGTTTGAGGTTCGTTGAGATAGAAATGGCATATCCCCAGGTAATACAAAGCCGGTGCCTTGTACGGAGACTGAATTTGTGAAGCCTTCCGAAAGAATTTTCTAGCAGATTCGAAATCCTTTTCGAGAAGTCTCATGTATCCCCTTTTAAAGATGGTTTCCGCCTGTGCCATCTTATCCAGCAACATTCCATTCACCTGTCCGAGATAAGACTCTGATGCACTGTAGGCGCCGCGTTCGAAGTACTTGAGTCCCACGAGGGCATTCACCCCGTTTCTGGTGAGAGGATCAGTGTTTTGAGCACTTTCAAGAAGCAGGTCGATCGATCGCGATTCATCCATGGCATAGGAACTGATGGCTTTGATGGTGGATGTTTCCATCGCGTCAATGGTATAATCTTCAACGGCAACTGCATGGGCGTAGAGCTTTGATTGCGCGAGTTCTTGTGGTGGTGTAAATCCACTGTTCTTTTGCAGGTGCACGGATTCCTGGCTGGCAAGCCAGGCCGGACCGAGTAAAAACAATAAAAGAGCCTTTCTCATAAATATATGTTAGAGATTCTAAATGTGTAACTCAATAGAAATCAGACTATTGCTTTACTATTGCAAACTTATTAATAAAAAATGTAATATAAGAATTAATGGTACTAAGAAAACGTCCTGGTTCGGTGTTTATTTTCCGAAGGACATAAACGTTTTTTCAATAATGTCACAACAGGCATGCAATTGTTCCTCATTGATGACCAGGGGTGGGGCAAAACGAATGATGTTGCCGTGCGTCGGCTTGGCCAGTAAGCCATTTTCCTTGAGCGCGACACAAATATCCCATCCCGTGCTGCTTTCTTCCGTATCATTGATCACGACGGCATTCAGCAGGCCTTTGCCGCGCACTAGGACAGCCAGGTCACATTTGTCGACAAGGTGTTGCATCCGCTGCCTGAAGATCTTACCCAGTTTCATGGCTTTTTCAGCAAGGCCTTCATCTTCAACGACTTCCAGAGCTGCTATAGCCACAGCGCATGCCAGAGGGTTTCCTCCGAATGTTGATCCGTGTTCACCAGGTTTGATGCTGAGCATGATGTCATCATCTGCGAGGACTGCAGAGACAGGCATAACACCTCCGGACAAAGCCTTGCCAAGGATGAGGATATCTGGTCTGACCTCGGGCTTATGGCCGCAACTGATGGCACACGAACAATTGCCACAAGTGGCCAGTAATCGTCCTGTTCGTGCAATGCCTGTTTGTACTTCATCTGCTATAAACAGAACATTTTTAGCCTCGCAGAGGTCATAGGCGGCCTTCAGGTATCCCTCATCGGGCACGACAACGCCCGCTTCCCCTTGTATGGGTTCGACCAGGAAGCCCGCAACATTAGGATCTTCTAAAGCTTTGGCAAGCGCTTCAATATTATTGTATTCAATGATCTCATATCCAGGCATGTACGGTCCAAATCCCCCGGTAGAGGATGGATCAAGGGAAGCTGAAATAGCCCCAAGTGTCCTGCCGTGGAAATTGCCCGAAGCAAAGATGATCTTGGCCTTGTATTTTTCAATGCCTTTCTTTGTGTACGCCCACTTGCGGCACAGTTTAATGGCTGTTTCTACAGCTTCAACGCCTGTATTAATAGGTAATACCTTGTCATACTGAAAGTATTCTGTAATAAATTTTTCATATTTCCCGAGCATCGAATTGTAAAATGCCCTTGAGGTGAGCGTCAACTTAGCAGCCTGGGTCTTCATCGCTTCTATGATACTGGGGTGACCATGGCCTTGATTGACTGCAGAATAAGCACTCAAAAAATCGAAATACTTGTTGCCTTCTACATCCCACACGTAAACACCTTCTCCTCTTTCAAGCACCACAGGCAAAGGGTGATAATTATGAGCTCCATATTTATCTTCGAGTTTGATGAGGTCTGCAGAGGAATAAGACGATTGTGTGAGCATATCTGTGGCTTTTTTACAAAATTAATTTATTTCCTTTGAATGCCGGAGTAATATCTTGTGGATCACAGCGATCTGACGGATCAGACCGGACGAACCATCATTATTTATAATAAAATCTGCCAGTGGGATCTTTCGCGATTCGGGCCATTGATTGGCCATCCGCTGGCTTACCTGCTGTTCATTTAATTTATCTCTTTTCATGATCCGGTATAACCTGATCTCTTTTGGCGCTGTGACGAGAATAGTGAAATCAAACTTCTTTGAAATGCCTGTCTCGAAGAGGATAGCTGCCTCCTCAATCACATAAGGTGAACTCTGGGTTTTAGCCCATTCTTCAAACTTCTGACCAACGGCAGGATGGATAACGGCATTGATCTTTTTCAGCAAATGGGTATCATTGAAAATCCTGCTTGCAATAAATGACCTGTTGGGGCGTCCGTTTGGGTGATATGCAGACTTACCCATGAGGGCTTTTATCTTCATTTTGACTTCGGTACTGCGCCAAAGGATGTTCTTTGCCTCTTTATCCGCATAAAAAACAGGAATGTCCATGCTTTCAAAGATCCTGCACACCACTGTTTTGCCGGAGCCAATGCCGCCCGTGAGTCCCACCTTTATCATTGAATTTTCTTTACCATCAGGTGTATATACAAAAATTAAAAATAGTGGAATGGTAAAGTCTTAAAAAATAATTGATAATAAAGATGCCCTCACTGTTTATATGAGGATAAAGCCGCCACTGGAATTTATCGGATCAGTATAACTTCTGTTGTGGCATGTTCCACACAAGAAATTAACTTCATCACTGATGGGATCTGGCATTTGAACGACACCATCAATGGATAATCCTCAGAGAGAATTGTCAAGGGGTGCTTCTTCATAGGCCAGGTCAATGTCATCTTTTGACTGTGAAGCGATGTGAGCTCCTCCTGGACCATAACAGGCTTCGCATCCGCTGCCGACTTCGCTGAAAGTGATTTTTTCGGAATTCTAAATTTTAAAGCAAAATTCTTGACCCGATTTCAAATACATACATGAAGTCGTGGAAGATTACCTTAAAGAATATTAATTTTGCACAAAATTTTGAATCATGAAGGTCATTATGCCCGAAGGTCATGCCATTATATCCACCAAGGATGAATCCGTTCCCCTTTTTGAAAGTAAATTCCTCGATAAATTTTCACGGGTTTATTGGTTTGTGCCACTGATCATATTCTTGCCTGTGATCGGGTATTTTATATATACGAGCTCTGTGGATTATTCCTTTTCCATTTCCCGTATCGCACTGTTTTTTGCTGCCGGTCTCGGTATCTGGACCATCGTGGAGTATTTATTTCACAGGTTTATTTTTCACTACGAACCCAAAAACAACTTTGGCAAGCACATTCATTTTATGGTCCACGGCGTGCACCATGCCTATCCGAATGATTCTCTCCGGCTGGTGATGCCACCGATTTTAAGCATCCCTTTGTCATTTGGCTTTTACCTTCTCTTCCAATGGGTGTTCGGATTTTACCACGCCCCATTATTTGCAGGTTTCATTACAGGATACCTGGCCTATGATATGATCCATTATGCCACGCATCATGCGCACTTCATCAAAGCCAAATGGTTTATAAACGTCAAACAACATCACATGCGACACCATTTCCAGGATCCTGACAATGGTTTTGGCGTAAGCTCAGCCTTTTGGGATAAGATCTTCCGAACGGGGTATTCAGAGTAAGCCGTGACTGTAACAATTGAGATAAGTCTTTATCCTCTCCAGGATGCCTACGAAGAGGTCATTATAGATTTTATCGGGCATCTGAAAGCATCAGAAGGGGTTACAGTCCACACCCATGCCATGAGCACATTTTTAAAAGGGGACATGGGGGCGTGTTTTCATGCCATCAAAAAGGCGCTTGAGAACACAACCCGGCATGGTGCCTCAACTGTTTCCTGTGTTATGAAGGTGGTCAACCGGGATTTGCCGGTCGAGGCCGGATTCCTCAAATTCTGATTAGTCCATCGCTTTCCCCTTGAGTGCCGACTTGATATTGATATCCATGGCTTTTTCAGCAAGCGGGCGGGTATAATCATTAAGTTTTTCGATCGCCAGTTGAAGTGCATCTTTGTCATTGCCATTGATCAGAACTTCGAGATGATCAATGCTCTCCACTATATTGGCAATTTCTTCAGGTGCCAGCCATGATTCGTTCTGCCGGATGAATTTTTGACTTGACAAGATTATATTGTTGGCCTCATTAACACTTTCGAGAAAGGCCTTTTTGGCCATATCTTCCTTTGCGTGTGCTATGGAGTCCAGGAGCATTCGTCCCATTTCATCTTCCGAAATGCCGTATTGGGATTTGATCTTCACTTCAGTGGCTTTATCGGAACGCAATTCCCTGGCGCGGACTTTCAGGATACCATCGGCATCAATTATGAATGCCACTTCTATTTTGGGAATGCCTGCCGGCATGGGTGGAATATCTCTCAAAATGAACTCTCCCAGTTTCCTGTTGTCTTCCACGAGTTCTCTTTCACCCTGGTACACGGCGATCTTGAGATTCTTTTGGCCATCAACGGAGGTCGTGTAATTCCTTGCGGCTGATGAGGGCACCTTACTGTTGCGCGGAATGATCGTATCCATCAGTCCCCCGACAGTTTCAATGCCCAGGGAAAGAGGGGTGACATCGAGAAGCAAAAGGTCTTTCCGGTTGCCAGCAAGAATGTCCGCCTGGATTGCGGCACCGATGGCCACGACTTCATCGGGATTCAGTTTGTCATACACTTCCCGTCCAAAAAAGGTCGAGACCTTGGATTTGACCAGGGGGATGCGCGTCGATCCACCCACCATCACGACACTGTCGATGTCCTTTGGTGACAATCCGGCGTCCATGAGGGCGGCACGACAAAATTTTATCGTTTTGTCTATAAGCGGTGTGATCAGGGATTCAAGGGTGGCCTGGTCAAGTGCTATATCCCTTGTCCCGGCCTTTTCATGAAAAGTCTCTTCAGTTGATAAATGTTTCTTGGCTTTTTCTGCCAGGAGTCTCAGGGCAGCCAGCGAGAGCTCATCCTGGATTTTGTATTTGTCGATCCAATGATCCACAATGGCCTTGTCAATATCGTCTCCGCCCAGGAAAGTGTCACCATTTGTGGACAAGACATCAAAGATGCCTTCGCTCAGATTAAGGATGGATATATCAAAGGTGCCCCCACCCAGGTCATAAACGGCAATGTTTTTTTCCTCTTGCCTGTTCAGGCCAAAACCATATGCCAGGCTGGCAGCAGTCGGTTCATTCACAATCCTGAGGACATCGAGTCCGGCCAATATTCCGGCATCGCGTGTCGCCTGCCTCTGGGCATCATTGAAATAGGCAGGAACAGTGATCACGGCCTTATCCACCGTTCTTTTAAGTTCTGTTTCAATGAGCCGTTTAAGGTGCCTGAGGATGAATGAAGACAATTCAACAGGAGTGTAAGACTTCTGGTCGATCTGAACTTTAACAAGCTGGTCTTCCTGGTCAATGATCCTGTAGGCCAGTTTGTGGGAACCACTGGTGACATCCCCGTATGATTTTCCCATCAATCTCTTGACACTGTATATGGTTCTTTCTGGCTGGTCGACGAGGTATCGTTTGGCTCTTTCACCTACAATGACTTCTTCTACACCGAAATGTATGATCGAGGGAACAAGTGTATTCCTGCCAGTCATGTCCCTGACCACATGCACTTCGTCTTCAATGAAATAGGCGACAAGACTGTTTGTCGTGCCCAGGTCAATGCCAATGATAATCGGGCTTTCATCAATTGCGCCCTTTTTGATATTAATGGGTATTTTTGCCATGCTACATACACTCCTACAACAAAAGAGACAAAATGTTTAAGGACAAAGCTACAAAGCTGTTTATTATTCTCGGTGGATTATTCATCACAAATGCAATAGTCGCGGAATTTATCGGTGTCAAAATATTTTCACTGGAGAAGGTTTTCGGCTTTGAACCATTGAATCTGACCATGTTTGGCGTTGATGGTCTCGGGTATAATTTGTCAGCCGGCGTCCTCCTATGGCCCATTGTTTTTGTCATGACAGATGTCATTAATGAGTATTTCGGGATGAAAGGTGTCAGGTTGCTGTCCAATCTCGCTGTAGCTATGATATTGTATGCCTTTGCCATGATTTTTATCACCATTCACCTGGCACCCAATGATTGGTGGCAAAATCAGAGCGGCATTGTCGAAGGGTCACCATTGAAGAGCATTACAGATATGGATGTGGCATTCAGAAAGATTTTTGGACAAGGTCTGTGGATCATTTTCGGTTCGGTGATCGCCTTTCTCATCGGACAAATTCTCGATGTCTTCGTGTTTCACAAAATCAAGAAACTGACCGGAGAGAAAATGGTTTGGTTGCGGGCGACCGGTTCGACATTGATCTCACAGTTCATAGATAGTTTTGTCGTCTTGTTTATCGCTTTCTATATCGGGCAAAAATGGGATCTCATTCTGGTCCTTTCTATCGGCCTTGTGAATTACTCTTACAAGTTTTTCATGGCCATTGTATTAACACCCCTGATTTACCTGGCGCATTACATTATTGATTTATATCTTGGACACGAAAAAGCGCACCAACTCAAACTTGAAGCAACCCTTGGAAAATAAAGAACTCCTCACGACGGATACCATCCTGATGGTCAGGCCAAAACATTTTGGCTACAACGCAGAAACCGCGGAGAATAACACGTTCCAGTCGTCGGAAGGCGCCGAGAACGACGACAAAATCAAGGAACTCGGACTCGGCGAATTCAATGAAATGGTCCGACTCCTCAGAAGCGAAGGAGTCAATGTGCTCGTTATAGAAGATCTGGATCAACCTGTGAATTCAGACGCAGTCTTTCCTAACAATTGGTTCACCACCCATGAAAACGGGGTTTTAGCGACGTATCCGATGTTCTCACCATCACGCAGAACAGAAAGACGACCAGATATTATTGAAGCCCTTGAAAAAAAATATGGCTATTCAAGACGCTATGAATTTGAATACCTTGAAGGTGAGGAATTGTTTCTTGAAGGCACGGGGAGCATGATCCTCGACCGGCAGAACAAGATTGTCTACGCCTGCCTCAGTCCCAGGACATCAATCATGGCTTTGGATAAATTTTGTGTCCTCTTTGGATACCGAAAAATTATATTTCATGCCGTGGATGATCAGGGCAAGGACATTTATCATACCAACGTCATTATGACCCTTGGCAGTGAATTTGCTGTCATTTGCATGGAATGTATCCAGAATGAAGATGAAAAAGAAACAGTCCACGAGACCCTGCGTTCAACAGGTAAAACTGTAATAGAAATCAGTTTTGACCAGGTCAGGCAATTTGCCGGAAACATGTTGGAAGTCCGTGACCATGCAGGTCAGGCAAAGATTGTTCTCTCTGAATCTGCCTACAACGCATTGTCTATTAAGCAGTTAGAAACCTTAGCCTCTTTTGGTAAACTGATTCGGATTCCTGTGCCCACAATAGAAAAATACGGTGGCGGCAGCGTCAGGTGTATGATGGCGGAAGTTTTTGTTCCGAAAACCAATTGAAAGAAGC
>JBFKJL010000040.1:0-13323 GCA_041631795.1 Saprospiraceae bacterium
AAAGAAAAAAGGAGAAATGATGTGCTGGAAGAAAGAGTGCGGAAGCTTGAGCATGAAATGAATCAGCGGGTCCGTTGACAGGATGGTCTCCGTAAACAGATGTTTAGCTGCATGATATGAATAAAATCAATCGCCTCAAAACGCATAGCTGACAAAAAAATCTATCTTAGTCACAATATGAGTGAAAAGATGACAAAAGCTATGCAGGCAAAGCAAGTGCCTATGGGCCCCAAGATCGCATTTGGCATTGGCATGCTGGCCAACCAGATGTTTCCCGCAGCCCTTGGAATTTTTATGGTGATCCTGGTCCAGGATCTTGGTTTTCCGCCATTTTTATGGGGCATCATCTTCTTCGCGCCGCGTATATTCGATGCCATCACTGATCCCATCATGGGTTTTATTTCCGACAACACCAAAAGCAGATGGGGCAGACGCCGGCAGTATGTTTTTGTTGGGGGACTGATCATGGGGATCTCCTTTATTTTCATGTGGCAGTTGTACCCGGAAAATGGCCTGAGTTACAATTTCACCTACTTCATGATCTGGTCCTTCATTTTTTACCTGGGATTGACAATATTCAGTGTGCCCTACGTCGCCATTGGTTATGAAATGAGCACGGACTTCCACGAAAGGACCGAGATCATGGCCATTGCCCAGTTCATTGGCCAGTGGGCCTGGGTCATTGCCCCGTGGTTCTGGGTCATCCTCTACAAACCAGAATGGTTTGAAAGTGCTGATGCCGGTAGCCGGGAATTATCCATTTGGGTGGCCATTGCCTGTACCCTTTGTGCTCTCGTCCCGGCTGTATTTATCAAGGACAAATCGACATTGGACGACGACACGCTTGAACCGATCAACAGGCACAATATTGCCAAAAGCCTGAAAGAGATCCTCGCAAGTTTCAGGGAAGCCTTTGCCATCATTCAATTCAGGAAGCTGTGTATTGCCACCTTCCTGATATTCAATTCATTCAACACCATTGCGGCATTTTCATTTTTTATCATCGTCTACTACCTCTTCAAAGGCGATGCCGGCGCTGCTGGTGTATGGCCTACATTGCACGGCAGCATCGGGGCGTTGGTGACGACCTTCCTCGTCATTCCGATAATCGCCAAAATATCACGGACACTGGGCAAAAAGAATACCTTTCTTCTGTCCCAGGGGATATCCATTATTGGGTACATCTTGTTCTGGTTTCTTTTCATTCCGGGAAAGCCCTACATGTTCCTCATCGCCCTGCCCTTCTTTTCCTTTGGCATCGGTGGCCTATTCACCCTGATGATGTCCATGACAGCTGATGTGTGTGATTTGGACGAACTCAATACGGGGAAGCGTCGTGAAGGTATCTTTGGCGCCATCTACTGGTGGATGGTCAAGTTCGGATTCGCCATTGCCGGTCTTTTAAGTGGCCTGTTCATGTCGATGGTCAGTTTTACACCGGGGGCGGAAGCCCAGCCGGAAGGCGCCATTACCGGACTGAGGTTGTTCTATACCTTGTTCCCGATCGCCGGAACGCTCCTGGCCATGTATGTGATGTACACGTACAATATCACGGAAGAAAAAGCAAATGAGGTCAGGAGGATATTAGCTGAAAGGGATAAGCTGAAAGCTCAAAGGTGAAAGCAAAAAGGGAAAGGCTCAAAGTGGACCACCTTTGAGCTTGCAGCTTTGAACTTTCACCCCCGACGAAGACAAAGTCTTGTCTGGATGCCATTTCGATGGCACTTCGAGCCCCGACGCAGGCTACGCCTAGTCGGGATGCCGCACTTTGCGCTTTGCGCAAACGTCGGCACTTTCACCCCCGACGAAGACAAAGTCTTGTCGGGATGCCATTTTGATGGCACTTCCAGCTTCCTACTTCCAGCTTTCACCTTTGAGCTTTGAGCTTTCAGCTTTCACCTTTGAGCTTTGAGCTTTGAGCTTTCACCTTTCACCTTTGAGCTTTCACCTTTGAGCTTTCAGCTTTCAAGTATTTCATTATTTTCGTCATAGCTAATCGTTCCATGAAAGAATACTTCAGCACACGGGTCAAAGAAATGTATGCGGAATTTTCCGGTGTACTGAAATACCTGAGCGAGTTGACATCTGCTGTTGGACACAGTGAGATGGATGCGACAGTGGCAGATATCGCCTTCTATCTCCAAACACCTTATATGTTTGTGATCGTGGGAGAAGTGAAAGCCGGAAAAAGCAGTTTCGTCAATGCCTTGTTGCATTCAGAAACGGAGATCTGTGCGGTCGCGCCTTCTCCTATGACAGATACAATCCAGCAGATTGTCTATGGTGCAGAGCATAAAGAAGAATCTTTGTCTCCCTTACTAAAAAGGATCTATCACCCCGAGGAAATCCTGAAGAATGTCACCATTGTGGATACCCCCGGAACGAACACGATCATTGAACACCATCAGGAGATCACAGAAAATTTTATCCCGCATGCTGATCTGATCGTTTTTGTCTTTGAAGCAAAGAACCCCTACCGCCAAAGTGCATGGGATTTCTTTGATTATATCCAGAAAGACTGGCGCAAGAACATCATTTTCATCCTCCAGCAAAAAGACCTTTTAGACAAAAATGATCTTATGATCAATATGGATGGAGTAAAGAATCACGCCACAAAAAAGGGGATAGATGAACCTAAGGTTTTCGCGGTGTCTGCCAAGGAGGAACAGGCGGGGAAAGAGGGAAGTGGTTTTACAGCTCTGAGATCCTTTATTAACGATAAGATCATCAAGGCCAACACTGCCATTCTCAAACTCGAAAGCAATGTCGCCACCGCTCACAGCATCAGCGATAAGATCGGGGACAATCTGCGACTGAGGGAAGAGCAGTACCAACTTGACCTCCGTTTCAGGCAGGATATCAAGGACAGTCTCGATGCACAGGAGGTCAAGACGAATCGACAGATCGATGTCCTGACGGAGAATCTACTTGCCAGCTATGATGGGATTTGTGCCGCGAAAGTCGATGATCTCAGTCGCGGACTGTCCATAGGATCCGTCCTGAAAAGGGCATTCTCAAGTGTCTTTGGTGGGGATAAGGGCTTGAAGGTCTGGTTGCAGGATCAGGCCATGGATTTTGAGCTCCGCCTGAACAAGACCCTGAAGAAAAAACTTCAAGACGGCATAATTGATGTTTCCGAGGATATCCAGATGATGGGCAAATTGGTCAATGCAAAGATTGAGAATAGCAAAACAGTTTTGAAAGATTCAAATGAAATCTTTGCCTCCATCGCGGAAAGAAGATCCCATGTGCTGGCGGATCTTCAAAAGAGTTTCAGGGATTTTATGGATAATGCCGATAATTTCTATGATCAGGAATTATTGGATACATCGGGCTCGATGACTCCAAATATCGCCATGGGGAGCGGCATGGCTGTGATAGGGGTGATGCTGTCAACTCTTGTCAATGGCATTGTATTCGACATTACAGGAGGCATACTCACCACGGTAGGCGTTGTCTTTGCAAGTGTTTCTGTGGGCTGGAAACGTGCTCGGGTTTTGAAACGGTTCAAACAGGAGATTGCCCGAGGCAGGGAACAGATCAATGAGGACGTCAGTTCAGTGCTTAAAAACTATACTGAACGCATCAAACAACGTATCGACAAGAATTTTTACTATCTCGATGCCATGCTGGACAATGAAAAGTCATCCCTTGATAAATTGAACAGCCTGCATTCGACAATTTACAGTAAGCTCGACAGTTTGCAGAAACAGATTGAACAATCCAGAACTGGAAATCCTTCATAATTATATTCAGTTAAACTTTTCCGCCCGTTGGATCAGCTTGTCCATACCCGGCGCTTTGGGATCATCAGGGAGTCCGGGGTGAATGCACATGGCCGGACATTTTTCCGCGACTGCGACAATCTTGGCATAAGGGCCACCCTTAGGATTATGCACATAAGCCTGCTTGTCATCATTGTACTTGAAGACTCCCGGCAGGGCTTCAATGCAGTCATTGCATGACGTGCACTCATCACTCTCCACCCACACTTCGCTGGGCACTTCGGCCCTTAAGCTCTCAACTTCAGCTTCAACTTCAACTTCAACTTCAACTTCAGCTTCTCCCTTTGCGCCCCGACGAAGGTGCGACCTTGTCGGGATGCCCCCATTATCGGCACTTTCAACTTCAACTTCAGCTTCAACTTCAGCTTCATCTTTTCTATCAGCTTCCCTCTGGATCAAAGCCAACGGATCCTCAGACCCCAGCATGGCATTGAGTATATTGACTATTGCACGGTAGATGTCGTCCTGCCTGGTGCTTTCAAAGGCTTGATTAAGATCTTCTTTCAGTTGTGTAATTTCGCTTTCTTTTGCTGTATCCCACTCTTCTTTTTTTGCAGCAAGGGTCCTTTGTAAATGTGCACTTTTGACACCTCCGACCTCCTGGATAAAGTGCCAGTAATCCAGTCGATTGCGAGTCGATTGCAACCACCTCAAAGGGATCACAACTTTTTTAAGGGTGTCCGCGTCATCGACAACCCAGGCAAACGGGAGTTTTCCAGTATGGTTGTCTTCAGGAGATGTCAGGTATTTTGAAATTTCGATCAGTTGATCATCCGCAAAACCATTCGGAGCAATTTCCAATGAACCACCAATTCCATTGCTCAGTAAAAGAAAGTCAACGGGAGTAAGCTTGTATTGATGGCTTTCTTCACCTGCCGATGTTTTTGTCTCTTGCTTAAAGGTCGGGAGCGAGAATTTGTGTTGAGGATTGCCTGTGACATCGAGGTGCATACCAAAATCCTCACCCGTTTCGATGTTATACTCAAGGCGGGGAAAATATCGGCTTTCAATGGCCAGGTTGACCTTCATGAGATCAAGGGTGGCAGACTGACTTCCTGGATCGGGCACAAGAATATTCCAAACGACTGGAGTAGAAGCAGTCAATCCGGTGGCAAATGCCCTGCTCAGTTGAACCGGGGTATCAGCCGCACCCTGGAAAACATAGGCATTTCTGCGAAAAATGGCCAGTGAGGCCAATTCGAGATACGTTTCGTCGCTTGAAGAACGGTCAGCGAGAGTTGTGAGCTGATGTAACAAATTGACACCAATAAATTTTATCATTGCTCCGTCTGACAATAGATTCAGCAAAACCTGTGATTCCCTGAGCATATGCTGACTTTCGTCCAAAACGATCATGGATCTGAATTGCCTGAGATCCTCCGGAGCAATATAGTTGATATTGAAGTGTTCAAAATAAGGTTTGTGCAGGTGCTCATCATATTTTTGGTCCATCTCAAGTTCAGCGCGTTTCATCGCGGCCATGAGCTCAATAAAATTCTCAAGCTCTTCCTGGTACCGCGCTCTGATCATTGTCATAGGACAGTCGGAAAGCAATTCGATTTTCGCGTTGTCCAGGATCGATTCCATTCCCCATTTAGAGGCCATATCTGCATGGATCAGGATAAGATGGGAGCTTTGACTGTAGATGTTATAGGATTTGTCCAAAACGACCTTCGCCTTGCGCAATCCTTCAAGTCGCTCTTCAGGGAGGTTAGTACTCATGGTTCTTGGAGCGACGCCTTCAATGGAGTCAAAAGAGATGAGGGACTTTGCAAAATCATAGTGCTTTCCCGGGGCATTGTCCTGCTTGTCGTGAAGCCCAAGGATATCGTTGACGCCAGCTAGGCATTTGCGAAGCCTTTTTATGAAACCTTTTCGCGTCTCTTTATCTTTTGCAAGTTGAAGATTGAGGATGTGAAAGGGAGTTCTGGCAGAAAAATCGATCATGACAGCTTTGCCAGCTTTTAGGTCACTGTAAAACCTGTCAACATTTTTCTTAAAGGATGCAGTCATTTCCACAGGGGCTTCAAAGGTCATGATATGCTCGACCAAAAGCCGATGGAATTCGGGTGCATCCTTGTCAATCCTTTCATTATTGTCCAGGGAACCTCCAAAAACAACGAATGAAGAGAGGTGGGCTCTGAAAGTTTCCCTGTCCTGGTCATCACTAAAGAAGATATACTTGTTCATGACGTAGGACGTCCAATCCTCAATGACATTGGATTGTGTGTCACAGATCACCGGAAAGGTATTGTCAAAGGAAACACCTCGCAGATAGGGGGCCAGAAGGACCGGTGCCACTGTTTCATCAGGACTTTGTGGTGTTTTTTGCCCGGTTAAAAAGTACTTTCTCAAGGCTTTATGATACGCCCTTTCTTCCTCCCTTGACCTTTCTTCCGGAGCTTCCAGGGCCGGTGAATAGTCGAGCTTGTCCAGGTTTCTGTATGTATATGTATCCTTTTTTTCGTCCATCATGCATGGTTGTTTCTGATCGTGTATTGGTCGAGCAATGTATTTAAGGCTTCTTCCTTTTCATTGTTGCTCATGCCCATGTTGTGCGCGCCATAGAGATCATAGCGCAGGGCATTTGGATTATAGTAAAGCAATCCCATCGGAATGCCATCTTCACTGGAGGCATATCTCCTCGCCTCCTGGATATTCGTCGGATCATGCTCAAATATGCGGGTAAAGTTTTTAGCTGCATTGGGTTTCAGGTTGATGCCGACTTCATGCGTGAGCAGTATCATTTTATCCGGATCAGCAGCCACGTTCCCATAGAGTTCTTTTACAAATGCGGGACAACGCTGGACAATGCGTACAAAGGCAAGGCCATCATGTTCTGCAGCGCGCCTGATTGTGGCATAGAGATGCGCGGCATTCCAGTCTGTGGTTTGTGCCACGAATGACACATTCGAGAAGCCGAGGGTTGTCAAAAGGGGATTGATGGGTGGCAGAACGGATCCCTTGGGGTGGGTGTTGGATAATATGCCCATCGGGCTTGTCGGTGATGTTTGTTTTTTGGTCAGACCATAAATGCCGTTATCAAAAAGCAGGACAACCATCTTCATATTGTACCTGATACCATGGACCCAGTGGCCTGCACCGATAGAACAACAATCTCCATCTCCTGTTACGACGAACAAATGCAGATCGGGGCGCCTGAATTTGATGCCACAGGCCACAGGAAATGCTCGACCGTGGAGCCCGTGGAAGCCATAGGTGCCCATATAATGCGGAAACCGACTGCTGCATCCAATTCCTGAAACGGCAACTGTTTTTTCCGGAGGATACTGCATGTCTTTACATACACGCTGTACAGATGTTAATATTGAATGACCGCCGCACCCGGGACACCATCGAGGTGTTCCCTTCGCATAGTCATCCATACTGTAATCCACATCCGGCATGGGTATGGAACATAATTCATGCGTTGAACCTATCATTGTCCTTTATTTTTGTGTTTACCTTATTGAACATTATTTTATTAATTCTTTTTCAATCATGTCCAGCACTTTGCCTGGATTCATCGGTTGGCCATAGACATTGCTGAAACATTCGATATCCAATTGAGTCTTGGCCCTGAGATACCACGCCAGTTGGGCATAGCGGCGGTTCTCTTGAGTAATCATCGGATCACCGGGTGTATCGCTGTAATTGATCTCGACAGTAATTACTTTTTTGAATCTCTTGAATATTTCGTGCAATCCCGGAACGATCGGAAAAAGTACACGGAGGTGAACGCTGCTGACCTTGTATCCCAACGATCTTGCTCTTTCGACAGCTTCTTCGATGGCCCCAAGCGTGGATCCCCATCCTACGAGAAGAAGGTCTCCTTCCGGATCGCCATTGATCACAGGTGGCTTCAGTGACCTTTGGAATGTCGCGATCTTTCTGCTGCGACACTCCGCACTGTTTTGATTGATCTCAGGTTCGTAAGCCACGCGGCCGTGAGTACCGTGGGCGAGACCTGTGACCGTATATTCACCACCTTTTTGTCCGGGTATGGGGCGTTTGCTCAACCCTGTTTCAGGATCCCAGTCAAAAGGTTTGACGCCTTCCTGCCAGGCACTTTGGTCATAGGGTGGAGAGAACCACCCCTGGTCAATGTCAGGTCTCGGGAAGGGCTGAACGCCAGTGGCCAGGTTGGCATCACTCAGAAGGATCACTGGTCCCCTGAATGACTCAGCGAGTTTGCGTGCAAGGATGACAAAGTGGAAACATTCCTCAATCGTGGCGGCAGCAATAACGATTTTTGGGGCATCGCCGGCTTCGCCATAGATCGCAGCGAGCAGGTCGCTTTGTTCCACCTTTGTCGGCAACCCTGTAGATGGTCCTCCGCGCTGAACATCGATGATGACTAGGGGGATTTCGGCCATCACAGCCAGACCCAAAAACTCTGTTTTAAGCGCAAGTCCCGGACCGGAGGTTACAGTGACCGCTGTCTTTCCCGCAAATGAAGCGCCAATAGCAAATCCAATGGCGGCGATTTCATCCTCCGCCTGGTGGACAACGCCACCTACTTTTTCGATGTGTTCCGCAAGATGATGTGAGACAGAAGTGGCCGGTGTGATCGGGTACATTGAACACAACTCAATGCCTGCAGCCATGACGCCCAGGCTCAGTGCTTCATTGCCGTTCATCACCACCATGTCCTTGTCGACCTTCATCGGCGGGATCTCGTAGTGCATATCGAGGTGCTCGTTTGCCCAGGTGTAACCGGCATGGAGGAGATTGATGTTAATATCAACAACTTTCTGGGATTTTTTTCGGAAAATAATGCCTATCTGGTTTTCGGCTTTCTTCATATCCCTGTCGAAAATATAACACAGCATACCCAGGACCCACATATTTTTGCCTTTGCGTGGATCAGGGACAAGTTTGAGGCATTCTTCTTCCATAGGGATCTCGTGGACCTTGATGCCCAGTGCCATAAACTCATCCAATGCACGGGCATATTGTTCCCTGATGGCGGGATTATCGTGATGCGCCCATTTATTTTCCAGCAGCAATACTGTATTCTCGTCATAGGCGTTTTGACGCAAGCGTCCGTACAACACTTGTTCATTTAAGGCTACAACCAGGTCAGCGTAATTGCCCATATTGGTCACTTTATTAGACCCGATGCGGACCCGGATACCGGAAGCGCCTTCTCGAGATCTGGCGGGTGGCTGGATTTCAGCGGGGATGATCTCTACGGTCCAGACCCCGTTGCCCATTTTTGCAGAAATGGCGCCAAGGCTCTGGCCACATTTCTGCGCGCCCTCACCCGAGTCGCTGACGATCTCCACGATCGCCTGCTTGAGTTGTCTTGATTTTGATGTTGCGGATTTGAGCTTGTTTATAATATCTATTGCCATAACCTATTTGATTAAATCGAATTGTCCCTCAATTTAAGTATCACAAAAAAGTCAATTACGCAGAATTTTATATATGATTTATATCAGGTCTGATAATGATTTAGACCACCTTTATCTATATATTAACTTAAAAAAAGTTCTTAGGGAGCAAGTCTTGTGACCTCTCTGACTTGAACCAGTCATAACTATGTATCCCTTTACTTTCGCAGTCATCACTGACGGAGTCTAAAATGGTGTTAAAAGAGCGTGAATGCGAAGCTTTTAAGCTTTAGCCTGGAAAGGCCGGGCCTCTTTATTGGGGTCCGGTTGTTTTTGATCAGGCATTAACTAAAAATTCTTGCCCTGAAATAACGGATGTTCATTTCAGCAATCTGCTTAATAGAAATGCCTGCCGGGCACTCCACTTCACAGGCACCCGTAAATGTGCAGCCACCAAAGCCTTCTTCCTGCATTTGGCGAGTCATCTCCAAAGCACGGGTATGTTGTTCGGCTTTGCCCTGGGGCAGGACATTCAGGTGGTTGATCTTGGCAGCCGTGAACAAGGCGGCTGACCCGTTCTTGCATGTTGCGACACAAGCGCCGCAACCTATACAGGCTGCTGCATCCATGGCCTTGTCAGCTACAGTCTTAGGGATGAGAATAGCATTGGCTTCGGGCGCAGTGCCCGTTTTGGCACTGATATAGGCGCCCTTTTCAATGATCCTGTCCAGGGCGGATCGGTTCACGATCAGATCCTTGATAACCGGAAATGCTGCTGCGCGCCATGGTTCGACCACAATGGTGTCGCCGTCCTTGAAACTGCGCATGTGCAACTGGCAGGTGGTCATGTTGGGGTGGGGCCCATGGGCCCGTCCATTGATGAAGATGCCACACTGGCCGCAGATGCCTTCGCGACAGTCATATTCAAAGGCGATCACGCGCTCATCCTGAAGGACCAGCTGCTCATTGAGGTGATCCAGGGCTTCTAAAAAGGACATGTCTTCAGTCAAGTCGTCTACAGTGTAGCTTTTCAGCGTGCCTTTCTCTTTTGGCCCATCCTGGCGCCATATATTAAATGTGATTTTCATGCTTCATTATTTATAACTTCTCACAGCCGGTTTTACATATTCAAATTCCAGGTGCTCTTTGTGCAGGGCAAAGGCACCATCGTTGTACGCCCATGCGGACACATAAGCATACTGGTCATCATCGCGGACTGCTTCACCGTCCGCCGTCTGGTATTCCTCCCGGAAGTGCGCTCCACAAGATTCTTCACGCTGCATGGCATCCGTACACATCAAAAGTGCAAGGTCAAAGAAATCTGCCAGCCTGTAGGCTTTTTCCAGTTCGGTATTCAACTCATCCGCTTTGCCGGTCACTTTGACATCTCTCCAGAATCCATCGCGAAGCGCTCTGATCTGATTGATGGCTTTAACAAGGCCTTGCTTTTTGCGACTCATCGCACACTCCTGCCACATCACTTTGCCGAGCTCCCTGTGGAAGTGATCGACAGTTTTAGTGCCTTTGATATCCATGATCCTATGAATGTGATTTTGAACGTCATTTTCTGCTTCCACAAATGCAGGGTGGTCCTCTGATGGATGATCGGACTTCAGTGCATCCACCAGGTAATTGTTGATCGTATTGGGCAGGATGAAGTACCCATCGATACTCGCCTGGAGCAGCGAGTTGGCACCCAACCTGTTGGCCCCGTGATCAGAAAAATTGCATTCGCCGACGGCGTACAAGCCTGGAATGGTCGTCATCAGTTCGTAGTTGACCCAAAGTCCTCCCATGGAAAAGTGTGCGGCCGGCGATATCTGCATGGGCTCCTTGTATGCATCAATGCCGGTGATCTTCCTATACATATCAAAAAGGTTGCCGTACCGGTCTTTGATGGTGTCCATGCCGAACCGGGCAATGGCGTGTTTGAAATCCAGGTAAACGGCATTCTTGAGACGGCCTACGCCATGGCCGGCATCAATGCGTTCCTTGGCAGCCCTGGAGGCGATATCGCGAGGTGCCAGGTTGCCAAAACTGGGGTAGCGCCGCTCGAGGTAGTAATCCCTTTCGTCTTCGGGAATGTCATTGGCCTTTCTCTGATCGTCATTCTTTTTAGGCACCCAGATCCTGCCGTCATTGCGCAGCGACTCTGACATAAGCGTGAGCTTGGACTGGGCTTCACTGGACTGGGGCAGGGCAGTGGGATGGATCTGGGTGAAGCTGGGCGACGCAAAGAGGGCGCCGCGTTTGTGGGCTTTCCAGATGGCGCTGCCATTACAGCCGATCGCCAGTGTGGACAGTCTGAAAACACGTGAATATCCACCTGTGGCAAGGACCACAGCATCTGCGGCAAAACGTTTTAATGTCCCACTGACAAGATCTCTGATAATGATACCCTTGGCTTTGCCTTCGATCAGCACCACATCCATCATCTCACTCCTGGGAAACATCTTGACTTTTCCGGCCCTGATCATTTTATACAGTTGTGCGTAGGCGGCGAGAAGCAGTTGCTGACCAGTCTGTCCGCGTGCGTAAAAAGTGCGTTCGACCTGGACACCACCGAAACTGCGGTTCACCAGTACGCCGCCGTACTCTCGAGCGAAAGGAACGCCCTGCTGCACAAAGTGATCGATCAGCGGAGCCGACAATTCAGCCAATCGGTACACATTGGCTTCCCGCGAGCGGAAATCGCCGCCCTTGAGGGTGTCGTAAAACATACGCCAAATGCTGTCTCCATCGTGCTGGTAATTCTTGGCCGCATTTATGCCACCCTGAGCAGCGACGGAATGGGCACGTCGTGCAGAGTCCTGGTAGCAGAAACACTGGACATCATAGCCAAGTTCGGCCAGTGTGGCAGCCGCGCCGGCACCAGAGAGGCCAGAACCGACAACGATGACTTTCAGTTTCTTCTTGTTTGCCGGGTTGATGAGTTGTGCTTTGGCCTGGTAGTTGCGCCACTTTTCTTCCAGTTTGCCTTCAGGTATTTTTGAATTGAGCTGCATAGTCTTTTATTTGAAATAAACGATAATGGGGATGATCCCAAAGCCGATGGCCATGATAAGCGCATAAAAGAGCGATATCTTGCCCAGGATCCTGAGCCCTTTTGTGTGGTAGAAACCCAGGGACTTGAAAGCGCTTTTAAGTCCGTGGAATAAGTGAAATCCGAGGGGGACCATTAGTATAGTGTAAAATATGACGAAGTAAATGTTTTGAAACACAGTATATGTCACATCATAGACATCGATGAAACCCTGGGCATCTGTGCCCACACTTTCCCCGAGATTGAGCTTGATGCGCGCCCAGAACTGACCCAGGTGGACGACCAGGAACAGCAATATTGCGACGCCGATCAAGCCCATGTTCTGCGATGCCCAGGTGCTGTTCTCACCGGTTCGGTTCATGACATAACGATCGGGTTTTGCCTTGCGGTTCTGAATAGTGACGATCAAGGCATACAAGACATGCAGGATGATCGACAAATACAATAGATAAGCGATCACCTTGATCAGCGGATTGCCTCTCAGTGTGTCTGAATAACTGTTATACAAGCCGCGCGCCATATCTTCTGGAAGCAAAAGAAGGCAGTTGGCAGAAAGATGCACGATCAGGAAGAGGCACAGGAAGAGCCCCGTTGCCGCGACAATACTTTTTCTAAGAATTGGACTCATTGCGGATATAATGGTTTTGACTCCGGTTTGAAGATATCATTCAGATGCTAGTGGGAGATGAAAATTAAAGTTACGAAAAGAGAAATTCTCAGGCATGGAAATATTCAACTAATCCACGAAGTTTTACCTTTGTAAAATGAAAAAAATTGTAATCGCCTACCTGGTGACAATGCTCCTTTTCTTAATTCTTGATGCATTGTGGTTGGGTGTGATTTCCCGATCCTTTTATGCAGCGTATCTCGGCCCGCTGTTTCCGATCAAATTCAGCTATATCCCTGCTGGAATCTTTTATGCCATGTACATTGCCGGCATCCTGCACTTTGCCATTTGGCCTGCCCTTGAGAAGAATAGCCTCAAAGATGCTGCGATAAATGGGGCGCTTCTAGGTGGCCTGTGTTAAGCCACCTACGACCTGACCAGCATGGCTGTTATTCCCGGATGGCCATTGATTGTGACAGTCGTTGATATTATTTGGGGTATGGTGATCACAGGATTGACAGCCCTTGTGAGCTGGTATGTTTTGAGAAGGCT